>CAMWUZ010000106.1 GCA_947177595.1 uncultured Porphyromonadaceae bacterium
GTAAATGATAATCCCACTCCGGTAATCGCCGTATATACCCACTATTCACCTGAACTGAGAGATATTTTGCGTAGTCTGATGTTCCGTAGCGACAATATGATGGCTGAAGGCGCGCTTAGACTTCTCGCGCCGGGACATTCACGGGAAAAAGCCGTTGAGCATGAGATGAGTATATGGGATCTGAGAGGTATTGATACAGAAAATATCAACATTGAGGATGGAAGCGGTTTATCCCGTCGTGATCGCGTGACAGCATATTTTATGGCGGAAATGCTCGGATGGATGGCGCTTCACCGTAGTGCCGCTGATTATGTGAATCTTTTTCCTAAAGCCGGTATGGAGGGTACTCTGAAATCACTTCTTCAGGACAGTTCTCTCGCCGGACAGCTCGTTCTCAAGAGCGGTAGCATGAAAGGTGTGCATTGCTATGCCGGATATAAAATCGACAATGAGGGATTCCCAACTCATACCATTGTAATTATGGTCAATAACTTTACTTGCGGGCGCGCGACAGTAAAAAAAGAGATAGAAAATCTGTTACTTGGCATTTTTGCTCCTGAGGAATTGCTGTAGCTGAATTATTTTACATACATTTGCGGGTAGAAACCAACAAGTATAAAAATGACTAAAGATAATCTTGAAGAACTCCTTGAGGTGACCTTTGAAATGGAGGGTCTTATTTCACTGATGATTAAACGTGAGGATATGACTCCCGATAAAATCAAGACTTTGCTTGTGAAAAAAGCGGCGCATTTCAATGAGTTGCTCGGATCTGAACCGGTGGTAGGAGAAGTTGCAACTCCCGCGGTGGCTGTTCAGGAGGTCGTTCTTGACACTCCGGCTGTTGAAACTCCTCAGCCGATTGTTGTGGAGACCCACCCGGCAGAAGAAGCTGTTGCTGACGAAGAAATTGCTGCGGCTACCACATTCGAGGAAACCGAAGATGCTCTGTCAGAAGCTGAAGTGCCGGTCGTGGAAGAGCCGAAGGAAGTCTCTTCCACCACGGCTAACTTGCTCAATGATAGGCTGTGCAAAAGAACTCCCGCATTTACCCTTAATGATAAATACCGCTTTCGCCGCGCCCTCTTTGACAACAACGATGAGGAATTTGCCGGAACTCTGCGGATTATTTCCGGAATGAAGTCAATGGATGAGGTGGAAGATTATCTCTATAATGATCTCTGCTTTGAGTCTGAAAATGAAGATGTAAAGGCGTTTGTTGAAATAATCGCCGCACAGTTTGCCTGAAATGTCAGGAATACTCTATATGGTTCCCACACCTGTGGGAAATATGAGTGACATGACTCCCAGGGCGGTTGAGGTGCTCAAGGAATGCTGTGTCATACTTGCCGAAGATACACGTACAAGCAGCGTGCTTCTGAAACACTTCGGCATAACCACTCCGTTGATTGCTCACCATATGCACAACGAACATGCGACCGTGAGCGGTATTGCAGACAGAATCGAGAGTGGTGAATCTGTGGCTCTTGTTACCGATGCCGGTACTCCGGGTATTTCCGACCCCGGTTTCTTGCTCTCACGCGAATGCAGAAACAGGGGAATAGAGGTGATAACCCTTCCCGGACCCACGGCATTTGTTCCTGCTCTCGTTAACAGTGGATTACCCTGCGATAGATTCCTTTTTGAAGGATTTCTGCCTCAGAAAAAGGGGAGAGCTACCAGAATCGCGGAACTTGCGGAATTGCCATACACCTTAATTATATATGAATCGCCACTCAGATTAGCCAAAACTCTTGGTCAACTCGGTGAGAGTTTTGGCAAAGATCGCAAGGCTTCCGTTTCGCGTGAGATATCAAAAATCCATGAAACTACCGTACAAGGAACCCTTGGAGAACTTGAAGATTATTTCGTCCGGAACATTCCTAAAGGAGAAATTGTTATAGTAATTGAAGGTAAACAGCAGGAGGCTGGGCGCGTTCATATAAACAAGTATAAAAATAACAAGACGGACTCATAATCATCACGTTTCTAACTGATAAAAGATATACAATGAGAATTTACAGTATCTCGGCTCTCGCCGCACTCGCGTTGCTCACATCATGCGGCAACAAGGAGAAATTAGACAAGGCGCAGGAACAAAACAGCGCGCTCAACTCGGAACTTCAGGCAACTCTTGCCACTCAGGACAGTCTTTTCGCTCTGATCAACGATATTACTGCCGGTATGAATCAGCTCAAGGACATTGAGCACATCATCGCCACTCCCGGCACACTTGACGATGGTAATGTATCAAGAAAGAATCAGCTCAGAAATGATATGACCGCGATTAGAGAAGCGTTGAAGCAGCGTCGTGAGCGTCTCGAAGAGCTTGAAGGAAAGCTGAAGAAATATGATGCTTCAAATGCTACTCTTCTCAAGACGATAGAGAATCTGAAGGGTCAGATTGCTGAGCAGGAAACTGAGATAGCTACTCTTACCAACCAGCTTTCTGCCGCTCACATAGAGATTTCTCATCTCGGGGCAAGAGTGGATTCACTCACAACAACTGTCGCAGAAGTGAAGACTGAGAGAGAGCAGGCACGTAAGCAGGCGACCGAACTCAATGATGAACTGAACACCTGTTACTATGCGCTTGGAACCAAGAGTGAACTTCAGAAGCATCAGATTATCAAATCGGGATTCCTCAGAAAAACGAAGATTATGCCTGATGACTTTGAAAAGAGTTACTTCACAAAGGCTGACAAACGAAATCTTACCTCACTTCCTCTTCACTCTAAGAAAGCTAAAGTGCTGACAAACCAGCCTGCAGACAGCTATGAGATTGCAGATGAAGGTGGACAGAAGGTACTCCTTATCAAAGACCCGGTAAAATTCTGGAGTTTGAGCAATTTCCTGGTGATACAGGTTGATTGATTTTCCGATATAAAAAAAAAATCCCGCTTTCGCGGGATTTTTTATTTCACCCTTTCGGGATGTTTGGCAATGAAATCTTTCCAGGAACTTTTGCCTGAAGATGGAATCGGTTTGGTGGATTCGTAGAAATGGCACAGTGCCGCGCCCAGTGCATCGGTAGAATCTAATTGCGGCAAAAGATTCTCATCTCTGATGCTGAGAATGCGTTTGAGCATCTCCCGCACTTGTTCCTTGGACGCTGCTCCGCTGCCGGTGATAGCCATTTTTATTTTTCGGGGCTCATATTCGGTGATCGGCACCTCTCTTGCAAGCGCCGCAGCCATAGCCACTCCCTGAGCTCTGCCGAGTTTGAGCATAGACTGCACATTTTTGCCGAAGAACGGTGCCTCGATTGCCATTTCATCAGGCAGGAACTGCTCCACAAGCGAGAGAATGCGGTCATAAATTCTTTTCAGCCTCATATAATGACTCTCGAATTTATTGAGCTCAATCACTCCCATGGCAATCATGTGCGGCTTGTTACCTTTGATGCCGAGAATGCCGTACCCCATAACATTGGTACCAGGGTCAACACCGATTATCACCTTATCCCAGTCGGAGATATTATGAGAAGTATCCGTCATCAGTCAATTATATCCATAAAAGTGATGAACCATAGGATTTTATCACCGAATTTCTGCACTAATCGCGTAAGCAGCTCCGCACCGTTTCTCCGCTCATACCAATCATGTGCTTCCGCATCAGACCGATGTCTGAACTGAATGGCATAGCTGCTGGCGCAATCCACGTCATTTGATTTGATTCGGCATAAAAGGGGAGAAGTGAATTCTCCTTTCTCTACAGCCTCTTTGACAAAAGTGTTTTTAGCCCAATCGATGAAATAGGCGTCAACTTCGGCTGAGACTGCAAATGTTATATTTGCCAGAATCATTCATACATAGCGCTAAAACCGGCGCAAAGACCGATGATCAGATAGATGACAACAACCGCCAGTCCGCAGAAGAAGCCTATCTTAGTCCATTTGCCGGCTGCCTGGGATGCTCTTTGTGCACCCTCATAGTCTCCGGCACGGAATAGGCTGTCAACAGACGACGCTTTTACGATGCCGACGATTCCGAACGGCAGACAGCAGAATAATGTTACAAGAATTGATTCCGCAAGCCATGTCTTGGGAGCGACCGCGGGCATATTGCCGGGCGCACTCTGCTGATATCCGGGAGCATACGCGGGTTGAGCGGGAACTCCGTAGAGTTGATTCGCAATTTCAGGAACCATTGATGCCTTGGTCCAACCGCTGAGTGAATTGTTGTAAACCAGAGTGTCGGGGGTGATTCCACGATGCACAAGTTCTTCTACAGTAAAGGGTCCTTCATGTTGACCTGTCGGGGTTGCTACATAATAAGTCATAGCGTCAGTATTTTAGTGTTGCAATAATTTATTCTCTTCCCTGCGTCTTGATATAAAGCGCGGTATGAATCGTATATGATTCACAAACGTGGGTATGAAACCGTAGTATTTACTCATTATTTTAAATCTTTCGATGAGTGATTTTTTTCGGTTTTTTGATGTGAGCCCTTCATATAGAAAATCTATGGTGGTGTCTCCCACATAAACATTGTGCCGGGAGTGTTGCAGGCATTTTATGCACCAGTCGTAGTCAGAAGAAAAGCGATAGCGCATATCATACATGGGAGCTATTCGGGCGAGTACGACAAATGCCTGGTGACAAACCACCATTCCTTGTTTAAAACTTTTGTATTCAAGTTTTTCCGGTGCAATCAGATGCCTGTCTGCGATAATGTTTCTGTTAGAATCCACAATCGCGGTCTGTCCGTACACGATTCCCGGGCAATCGTTTGCCTTTATTGTATCTGAAATCTTTTGAAGAGAATCTGCAGAATGAAAAGTATCGCCTGCATTCAGGAATATAAGATACTCTCCGGTTGCCTTGTCGATGCCTTTGTTCATGGCATCGTAGAGTCCGAAATCCGGTTCGGAGAATATTTTTGTCTTTTCAGGGACTGCAGATGCTTGGGCTATATCAACAGTATTGTCGGAAGAAGCGCCGTCGATAATCAGGTGTTCGAAATCGGTAAAAGATTGCTCACCGACGCTTTTCAAGGTCGGGGAAAGGGTGGAAGATGCATTGAAGGTAACGGTTATGATGGAGAAAAGAGGTTTCATTTAACCATCACTTTCTTTGACCAGTAAGAGCATTTCACAATATAGCATCCGCGGGGAAGCTCAACGCTCTGAACAGAGCCTGCCTCAACGTCAACCGTCTTTACGAGTTGTCCGGTGATTGAAAAGATATAGAATCGCTCAGTCTTATCAGCCTTCACACTCAGGGATATACCGGTGGAAACAGGAGATACCGTTGCGGTTTCATTCTCTAATCGCTCGGTCGCAAATGCCTGATCCTGCGACGGCATTGCATCAGCACAAATGCTGCTTGCCGACACACATAGAACTGCCAATATGTTAAGAATATATTTTTTCATTGCCTATAATTACTGCAAAATTAGCTGTTTTCTCTAATATTTCCAATAGATTTAACAATAAATAGTAATTAATAGTGCAATAAAGATGTTAAATACACGTTGCCGCCTATGCTCAGGGTTTATGCAGCAAACCGTTGCCGAGCTTCAGTTATGATGCGATGCCATGACCTGCGCGATAGCGATTCGGTGGGGGAGTGCTGAGTGAGTAGATACTGGATGTATCTTATACGGTTTGACACGATATAATCCAGCTCCGATAGAAAATCTTCTGTATTTTCCGGTTTTTTACCTGTTTCAACAAGATCTTTGGCGCACAATATCACGAAATAGCGGATTTTATCTTCTGTGATTGAGGCTTGTATCGTTCCTTGATTTACGAAGAATGGCTGGGGCGGAGTGTATGACCGGTAATAATCATTTGTGATTTTGTAAAGATCAGGTTCATTCCCGCTAACGACTCCTTTATCCTTACTAACGACTCCCGACTTTTCTCCTCCTGCCTCCTTGCCTCCAAACTTTTTCGCAAGCCTCTCCTCCTTGCGTCGTGCCTTTTCATCAAGTTCGTAACGGATAAAGTCAAATGCCATGCGTGATACCGGCTGCATATCCATGACCTCACCGGAAGCTGCATATTCAATAATGG
>CAMWUZ010000107.1 GCA_947177595.1 uncultured Porphyromonadaceae bacterium
CTTTAGTGTTTATCTCTACAGCCACGCCACTTGATATAATATTGTCAATCGTGTCATTCACCAGATTCCCATACCATTTCTCATCTTCGATTCCGGGAGAGAAATGGTCTGCGTTATGACCGATTTTATCGAAATGTCCAATAATATCAAATCCACCTGCGGCAATCATTGCATTTGTCTGAGCGTAGAAACTCTTAACGACCGCAACAATATCATTGTCAAAATACCGTGACATCTTTAACTTGAAAGTTTCAAAGCGACCGTCAACATCTATCATTCCTTCTGAAGACGGAATAAAATGAACCGAGCCGATGCGATAATCAAGCGGAACAGTTGAAAAATACGGATTTGACGGACCCCAATCACTGCCGAGATAGTCAATTTCCATACCACAATAGAAGTTTATCTTACCCTCATACTTGCCACAAAGTCGTTTGCACTCGGTGATATACTCATCAACCTTATCAAACTCCATATTGCAGGGAGATTGAATTGGTATAGGAGAATGCGGAGAAAAGCCGTAGTGCTTGAATCCCCCCTCCACCGCAGCAGCAGCGAAATCCTCCATCTCAGCCCTACCATCGCAAAACTGAGTATGGGAGTGAAAATTATACTGCGGTGTAGAGGATACTATCTTTCTGAAATCTATCATTTTTCAATATACTATGCAGCAGACACGGGGGTATGGGTCAATCGGTTTTTCCTACGCAGAAACAACGCGAGAAAAACAGTTGCCACCACAATTCCCGCCGCCACCGCTATGGAAATAGAGAGTCCGAAACCTTCGGGACGACGCGCAAACAGCAGGTAGCTGACGCTCACCGCAGTCATGAACAGTGCCGGGAGCAGACTGACTATATATGCCTTATTGTGACGTGCCAGATATACAGTGACTGCCCAGAGTGTGAAAACGGCAAGAGTCTGATTGCTCCAGGCAAAGTATCTCCACAACACATTGAAGTCAATGAACATCAGCACAAACGAGGCTACAAACAGAGGTATGCAAACAAGCAACCGCTTGATAAAGGTTTTCTGCTTGATATTCAATATATCCGCAACGATAAGACGCGCACTGCGCAGAGCCGTATCACCGGTGCTTATCGGAGCTGCAATCACACCGAGAAGAGCCAGAATACCACCGATTGTTCCGAGCCATGTAACGGAAATTTCCTTGACAAGCGCGCCGGCACTATTACCATGCTCAACCATATATGCAGCAAGGTTGTCATAACTACCGGCAAAGGCGACAGCTGCCGCCGCCCAAATCAGCGCCACAATACCTTCCGTTACCATTGCACCGTAAAAAATCGGGCGCGCGAGTTTCTCATTGGTCAGGCAGCGCGCCATCATCGGCGACTGGGTGGCATGAAATCCTGAAATGGCTCCACAAGCAATGCTGACAAACATCATCGGGAAAATAGGATTGACAGAATGATCGCCGGCATGATGGTTTGTCAGCCCAAATTCAAATCCCGAAGGAATCTCAACTCCCGAAAAGAGCAGATATGCGAGTAAACCGACTGCCATAAACAGAAGAGCGAATCCAAAGAGAGGATATAGATTGCCTATCAGCTTGTCTATAGGCAGAAGAGTGGCAAGCACATAGTAACCGAGAATAATCGCTACCCACACAGAGCGGTCAAGCCATGAGGGAGTCATGGAAGCAAGGAGATCAGCCGGGGTGAGAACAAATACCGCCACAACGAGAATGAGAAGCACTACTGAAAACACTCTCATTATCTGTTTGACCGTGGTTCCCAGCTCATGCCCTACAATTTCCGGTAACGAAGCTCCACCCATGCGGATTGATATAACTCCGGATAGAAAATCATGAACAGCACCAGCAAAAATGGTGCCGAGAACTATCCACAAAAAAGCTGCCGGCCCAAACATTATACCCATAATCGCGCCGAAAATAGGCCCGAGTCCTGCAATATTCAGAAACTGGATAAGGAAAACCTTCCATGTAGGCATAGGCATATAGTCCACACCGTCGTTCATGGTGTGAGCCGGCATAGGAGTGTCTTTGCTTGTGCCGATGATTTTATCTACGATAGCTCCATAAATAAAATATCCCCCTATAAGCACCGCAAGAGCTATTAAAAAAGCGTGCATCAGTTTTTTTCTTATTATTTAGACGGCTGAGAAACAGGTGAGGCTATTGTTTCACGCATATTGGTATCAGCCTGCACGTTTTTCATCTTATAATAATCCATTATCCCGAGATTGCCTGAGGTAAATGCCTCTGCCATAGCCTTGGGAAGCTCCGCCTCCGCTTCGATAACCTTAGCTCTCGCTTCCTGAGCCTTCGCCTTCATTTCCTGCTCAAGAGCTATCGCCATTGCCCTGCGCTCCTCGGCTTTTGCCTGGGCGATATTCTTGTCAGCCTGCGCCTGGTCAATCTGAAGCGCGGCACCTATATTCTTGCCTATATCTATATCGGCTATATCAATGGAGAGAATTTCAAATGCAGTGCCGCTGTCCAACCCCTTGCGCAGCACAAGTTTGGATATGCTGTCGGGATTTTCAAGCACTTGCTTGTGGCTCTCCGAGGAACCGATAGAGGATACAATGCCCTCACCTACTCGCGCAAGAACGGTATCTTCTCCGGCACCTCCGACAAGCTGCTTGATATTGGCTCGGACTGTAACTCTCGCTTTGGCTATCAGCTGAATGCCGTCTTTAGCCACAGCTGTTACCGGAGGTGTATCAATCACCTTGGGATTAACGCTCATCTGCACAGCCTGAAACACATCTCTACCAGCAAGGTCTATAGCCGTAGCCATCTTGAACCCGAGATCAATATTTGCTTTCGAAGCGGAGACAAGTGCGTGAACAACTTTCTCCACATTGCCTCCTGCAAGATAGTGGGCTTCAAGATCATCACGAGAAACATCATGCAGCCCCGCTTTGTGAGCTTCAATCATTGCCTGCACAATAGTGCCGACCGGCACTTTACGGATTCGCATAAGCACAAGCTGCATGAGTGAGATTTTCACTCCGCTGACTCTCGCACTGATCCACAGGAAGAATGGCACATAGTAGAAAAAGACGCAAAGCAGCAAAAGCGCTACTCCGGCGAGAATTATAACAGTGAGTTCCATAAAAAATTATGATATTAATATTGATTGGCTGAGTTTATCAATTAACACGTGGCATTTCCGCCTGCACTATTCTATTGCGCAGCGAAATAATCTCCTTCCTGAGATCACTCTGCTCTCTCTCAGCTTCCGATATAGTATCGGCAAGAGATCTGTTGCCACGGGAATAGTCTGCTCTGAGACGTGAGAGCACCAGTTCTTTATTTTTCAGTTTGACAAGCATTGCCGAATATTGCGATGCAAGAGACCGCGCCTCCCGGGACTTCAACTGCCCCGGTGTGAGTTTCCTACCGTCCGGCATTGCTATAAGTTGCATCTGATTAATCGCCTCCTCCCACTCCTTGACTGTATTTGATGCCTCAATGAGAGCGGAGTAATCTTTTCCCGGTTCCCAAGTTCTCCTATAGTCAGAAACCTTTGCCAGTCCGGCAAGATTTTCGGTATCCACCGGATAGTTGATTCTGAGTTCCTGAGGGATAAACTTATATATAGTCAGTGAATCTCCGAGCTGATTGCGGTCGGTAGCCCACCATCCTATGCCTGACTCCTCATCTATCACAAGAAGATAATCATCGTAAGGAGAGTTATAAGGCATACCTACATTCTGAGGTTGCAGAAATTTCTCACCGTCATATCGGGATATAAAGATATCGTACCCCCCGATAGAATTTTCTCCATTGTTTGCAAAATAGAGAGTGACTCCATCACTCATCAAAAACGGGTATCCGGCTGAACCACCTTCATTAAGTGATTCTCCCAGAAGCAACGGATCTTCCCAAGAACCGTCGGCAAGCATCCATGTCTGCGCCAGGAGAGGAACAGTTCCACCAGCTACACTCCATATAACGGTAGAGTTATTATCGGAAGTAAAATAGGTTGAACCCTCAGCGGCATTAAACGATTTCGGCAACGAACAGGCACTTTGCACCGATCCGGCTGACGGTGACAGATTATAGGCTTCAAAAAATGTAGCTTTCGGAACCGCTATACTGTCAATAATCACAATCCGCTCCACACGGTCAAGCATGGCACCGGTCGTACGGATTTTAGCCAATAGATTTTCAGCATCCTCACTCACCGGTTTACGCGCTTTTTTCTGAGCTGCGGCATATTTATCAAGAATTTCCTCAGCCTCATCAAACCGATATTCGTCATAGGCAATCTCGGCAAGGGTGATTTTTGCATCATTGGAGCCACGGGCAAGATAGTGACGTGCCTCTGCAGACCGCCCTGATTTCGCGAGAGCGATTCCCGCCATTGTATTTGCCGCGGCATTTTTCGGCGCCTTATCAGCCAACTCCTTGAGCACCTGCGCTGCATCGGCATACTCCCCTCTGGCATAAGCCTGTTTCGCTTCCTCAGGAGTCATAGCGTTGGCGGACAGGATAGCAGAACAACAAAAAATGAGAAAACAATATATCGGTTTCACCTGAACAGTATCTTTTAATAATTGCCCAAAGGTAACAAAATTATCAATTACAACAAAGTCCTGCCTCGTGAAAGACAGGACTTTGAGCTGTGTATGCCTGAAATCAGAACAGGTAAGCGGCTGTTACTGTCCAGTATTTGTTTTTGCCGTCGATTTTGTTATCGCTGTTACCGGTCACCTTATTGAGACCAAAACCGTAGGAGGCACCTAACTGAAGGTGCTTAACAAGTTCCACACCAAGACCAAAATTCCATGCCACATCACTCTTTTTATTGCGGAAGTCATTGAAACTTCTTTTGTTAGTGAGGAACGCGAAACTTGGACCTGTGGTCAGAAACGGACGCACAATATTATTTATCACAGGAATATTCAACTTATATTTTAAGTTGAGGGGAATATCGATATAATCACGGTGCATATTTTCAGGATTGCCACCAACCGTGAATCTATCGTTACGACGAACATACATAACACTGAGATCAACTCCGATTCCGATTACAGGAACAGTAAATTCAGTCATCAAACCGGCATTGAAACCCGCACGGTTTTCGGCGCTGAAGCCGGATGCCTTGGAACTGAGTTTATTGACATTCACGCCAATTTTGGGACCGATGCGGAACTGCGCGCTCGCGGGTACCGATGTCATTGCAAAAGCCACTACCAAAGCGGCAAAGACAAACTTTACTGATTTCATAACATTCTAATTAGATTTCGCTGCAAAGTTATATATTTTTAATTAATCATCGCCAAGAAGGTATCTTCATCTATAACAGGTATGCCTAAGTTTGTTGCTTTTTCAAGTTTAGCAGGACCCATATTCGCCCCGGCAAGCACAAAATCGGTTTTCTTGGAGATAGAACCTACATTCTTTCCACCGTTAGCCTCAATCATCGCCTTGTAATCGTCACGGGAATGGTGAACAAACACTCCGCTGATAACGAAACTGCGTCCTGAAAGTTTATCACTCATCTCAGTCCCGGCGCTCTCCTCTGCCGCCATTCTAAGCCCTGATGCGGCAAGTCTTTCTAAAATTTCCTGATTAATCGGCGCATCCATATACTCCCGGATGCTCTCCGCAATTCTCGGACCAATATCTTCGATTGCTGTGAGTTCTTCAGCCGACATAACCCGAAGGCGCTCCATACTCCTGCAAGCTCGCGCAATTTTTTTAGCCACAGTTTCACCGACAAACGGTATTGAAAGGGCATAAATCACTCTCTCAAAAGGCACATTCTTAGATTGTTCAAGACTTTGCAGAATACGGTCAGCACTTTTTTCACCAAATCCCTCCAAAGTCATCAACTTCTCTCTGGTAAGGGTATAGAGATCTGCAATATTATTTACCAGTCCACTGGCAAACAGAGCCTCACACGTTTCCTCGCCGATGCCGTCGATATTCATCATACGG
>CAMWUZ010000108.1 GCA_947177595.1 uncultured Porphyromonadaceae bacterium
AGCAAGGGGAGGTCACGATAGCTGTGAATCCAGTTCTTATATGTGCCCCATATAATTGTTTCTGATGTGGGGCGGATAATGAGTTCTTCTTCAAGACGAGCCTCGGGGTCAACAACCACTCCTTTACCTTCAGGGTCATTCTTGAGACGGTAGTGGGTTACAACGGCACACTCTTTGGCGAAACCTTCAACGTGCTCAGCTTCTCTACAAAGAAAAGACTTGGGGATAAGGAGGGGGAAGTAAGCGTTTTGCACGCCGGTTTCCTTAAACATCTTGTCAAGAGTCTGCTGCATCTTTTCCCAGATAGCGTAGCCGTAAGGTTTGATGACCATACATCCGCGAACCGGTGACTGCTCGGCAAGATCTGCTTTGATAACCAATTCATTATACCACTGAGAGTAGTCGTCTGCGCGCTTTGTGAGGTCTTTAAGTTCTTTAGCCATATATGATTTACTTGTTTGATCGGTTATTGTGATGCAAAGTTACAATTAATTTTAAAGAAATGAGCTATTTGGCTTTCTGAGCGGCTGATATAATGGAAGGACCGGGAATAAAGTACACTTCCAACCGTCGGTTTCCTTTTCTGTTTTCACGTGAATTATTCGGTGCAAGAGGCATTGAACCACCCATGGCGAAAGGAATGATAAGCAGTTGTTCACTCAGAGTGCCTTCATCAATCCGGTTCATAAACCAGTCATACACAGAGTTTAGTCTCGCTGTAGATAGATTTTCACGATAGGTTTCAGATCCGGTGTCATCGGTATGCACCGCAATGACTATTTTATATGCCATTGGGTCTCGCATCGGTGCGAGGAGCGGTTCGAGAATATCATCGGCTTTTTCTGTCATCAGAGTATCGTTAGGAAGAAAAAGTTCATCTGTAGAAATGCTGGCGATGAACACTTCGTCATCACGCACAAGATCGACGATAAATTTGCTCTTGAGCGAATTTGCTGCCGCCAATACGGTTTTTCTCACCGTCTCTTTCTCCTTTGCCCCTACTGCCGGGGTGTTTATGTTGGGCAAGAAATCCATATCCATAAAGGTCTCTTCGGAGTAATCTTTATAGGGATCGACATATGCCTGAGCGGCTGAAGGCAGCCCGGCAAGCAGTAATGATGCTATGAGGATGAGGAGTTTAGCAGTCATGGCATAAGTTAATCGTCAAGTGAGTCAATAGAGTTTTCATAATCGATTTCCGCGCGTACGATTGTCTCTACGTCTTCGGGAGCAATTCCGCTCTGTTTGTCTTTCTGAAGCATTTTTGTGACATAGCGTAACAAATCGTCGAAGAGGGCAGTCTCTTCAATTTCTTCGTCATCATCAATTTCGAGAAGTCCGTTTTCCTCGTAAAAGTCCCAGATCATGTCGATTACGTTTAGAATCTGGTCATCTGTATATGATGCTGATTTTGTATCGGGGAGGCTTTCCCTTATTACCTTTATTGCGGAATCTTCATCAAAAGTGCTCATTTTTAGAATCTTATTAAATTAGTCCTTCGGGCAAATCCATGACAATAGTCTTTTTGTCAGGATCCAGTGCCTGAATAAATTCTTCGGCAGCAGGAATGTAAACAGTATCACCGGAAGGGGTTGAAACGATAAACAATATGTTAGCCGTGGTATCGTCTATCCGATCTATGATACCTACCTCATCACCTTCAGCAGTAAGAATAGTAAATCCTTCCATATCAGTGACATATAGCCCATCTTCGTCGTCATCGGATGCTACTTCGTCTGCTTTGGCGTATATGTTTTTACCGGTGAAAGCAGCCGCTTGTTTTTCGTCAGTAACTCCGTCAATTGTCAGTAAAACAGTATCTCTGCCCTTAGATCTGACTGAATCTATGAAAAAAGGTACGAAGATGCCGTCAATCTCACAGATTATGCAAGATAGAGCGGTAACTTCCTCAGCATCTAAGTCAATCTCCGCAGCAATCTCACCTTTAATGCCATGAGGCTTGAGAAAAGTGCCTATTTCTGTTATTTCAGACGGCTTTATCACTGTTTATTTTTTCTTTTTCTTTTTACCTGTTGCAGGCGTTGCTGCAACTTTGAATTCATGCAGAAGCATCGAGTCAGGAGAGATTATGATTCTGCCTCTCGAAATCTCCGCAAGATCTTTAAAAATTTTGGCATCTTCAACTCCGTCTTTATTGACGGTGAGCATGAGTTTCTTCATGTGATTGGCGATAAGGCGGCATAATTCGGTGCGTTCTTCGCCTTCCTCCATTTCGGCTGCCTTATCTATCAACCGCTCAAGTGCTTTACCATAGTGCCTGTAGCGGATGTTATTGAACGCATAGGGCACTTTGTCGGGGAGAGTATTGAGGTTGTCAGCCTTAATTATTTCGCAAGGGTAGTCGATATCAAGTTTGAAATCAGACATAATTGCAAGATGATCCCATAGCTTACGGTGATTGTCTTCTCCGTCTTTCAATTCCGGGAAAAGGTTAGCCATAGTTGCCACGATGGTTCTCGCGCATCTGGTTCTCTCCTCTTTGTCAGTGAGAGTGAGACAATAGTCAACCATCTGCTGTATATTTCTGCCGTATTCCGGCAAAATGAGTTTCTTTTGCTGAGTGTTATAGTTTAACATCTGCCTAAATTTTTTTCAAAGATACACAGATTCCTTTCAAAAAACAAATCTCACGCCTGATGACTCTGTCAGGCGTGAGATTAAAAAGCATTAATAGCACTATTGCTTACATATTCATGCCGCCGTCAACCTGAATGATCTGACCGGTTACATAGCTTGACATATCGGATGCGAGGAATGTAGCTACATCAGCGATGTCTTCAGGTTTACCACCTCTGCGGAGAGGAATTTTCTGTACCCATTCCTCACGGATATTGTCGGGCAGAGCAGCTGTCATAGCTGTTTCGATGAAGCCGGGGGCGATTGCGTTAGCGCGGATACCTCTTGAGCCAACTTCCTGCGCAATACTTTTGGCTAAGGCGATAAGACCGGCTTTGGAAGCTGCATAGTTGCTCTGACCTGCATTGCCGTGAACACCGACAACACTTGCCATATTGATGATGCTGCCTGAACGCTGACGCATCATGATGGGAAGAACTGCGTGGATGAAGTTGAATGCGCTTTTGAGATTCACATTGATAACGGCATCCCACTGCTGCTCGGTCATGCGCATCATGAGGCCGTCCTTGGTGATACCGGCGTTGTTAACAAGAATGTCAATGCTGCCGAAATCGTTTTTAACTGCTTCAACAACCTCTTTAGTCTGCTCGAAATCAGCAGCGTTTGAGGCATATCCTTTGACTTTTACACCGAGAGCGGCAATCTCTTCTTCAGTAGCCTTACCGTTTTCATCTATTACGAGGTCTGTAAACGCGATGTTTGCACCTTCTTTTGCAAAACGCACTGCAAGCGCCTTGCCGATACCACGAGCCGCACCTGTGATGAGCGCGGTTTTTCCTTCAAGTAATTTCATAATAATATATTTGTTACGGTTAAAAATCTATAGTGAAAGCGCCGCAGGAATATCCGCCGCCAAACACGGTGAGACCGACTTTGTCGCCTTTTTGGAATTTGTCCATATTCTGTGCAAGGACTATTGCAGCGGACGCGGATCCGGTATTGCCGAGTTCTTCGATATTGTTGAGAAATCTGTCCTCGCCAAGTCCGAGCTGGTGTGCTACCTGAGCCACAATTCGCTTGTTTGCCTGATGAGTAATGATGTATGTTAGGTCAGACGGTTTCATGTTATCAGGGGATGTGACATGATCCAGAGCCTCTATCATATATTTGCAGGCATGGATAAACACATCCCTGCCGTCTGGCATGGTAATTCCATCTTCTTTCGGACGAAGTTTTACACCCTCTGGCCCTTTGCTGATATTTCCGAGACCGCAAGTGTATATATTTGAAATCTTTATATCCTTATCGCTTACACTATCTTTTGAAACAAACATGGCAACGGCTCCGTCTCCCCATAAGTGACCGCATTTTGGATCGTTTTCATTGGCGTAGTAGGAATTATGTTCCGAGCATACAAGCAATGCCTTGTCAGCCTTGCCCATGGCAAAATATCCCTCGATAATTTCAAGTCCGTTCACAAAAGATGAGCAGGCTGATGAGGCATAGACAGCTTTCGCACCGTCGATATCATATTTTTTCTGAACCTCATGCGCAAGTGTGGCTACAGTGTCGTAAACAGAGTATGCGGCTGACACAATCAGTTGAACCTCCTTGATATCATAGGGGAGTGAGGGTAGAGCCGCCTCGACAGCATCCAGTCCCATGGAGTTGTGTCCCTCACCGGGAGCAGCCTTGCTGCGGGTGGAAATACCTGTGCGTTTTAGAATCCAGTCAGAGGTGAGACCATTCACTTCAAGAAAATGATCATTGTCAACCCGTCCTTGGGGCACATAGCATCCGATTGCGTTTATATACATGATTTTCTATTTATTAATATGCCTTGAACTATATATTCTACCGATTTGTCAATGAGATTGGCGGTAGTGATTTTGTCATCGGTCTCAGCCTTGAGATTTAAATAATCGCTACTCTGCAGCAGTATTTTCACAAGAGAGGGCAGTCGTTTTGCCTGCATTATGTCAAATTCTCCGGCATCCACACCTTCTTTAAGAATCATAGTAAGGATTTCCTCTTCCTTTTCACCTACCAATTTGCGGATTTTATCTATTCTGCGCAGGTCGCGGTAAAAAATTATTTTGATGGAATCCTGCCGTTGGGAGAGCTGCATGATTATTTCAAAACGCCTTTTGAGACTTTCAGCAAGTTTCCGTGCAGGGGGGAGGTCGCTGTGCAGAACCTCGCGGAGACTTTCAAGCATATTCTCGCTTTCGCGCTCAATCACAGCATTGTATATCTCACGCTTATTTTTAAAATAGGTGTATATGGTACGCCTCCCTTTATCGGAAGCGGCGGCGATGTCATTCATTGTTGTGTTCTCAACTCCCTTGTGAGCAAACAGTTGACGCGCTACCTCTATGAGTTTCTCTCTCGTTTTAAGTACCATTGTGGCTCAATTGCACAAACGTTCAATTTGTGTGCGAAATTAATAAAAAATACTTAAATAAGCAGTGTAAGGACTGTTTTTTATCCTGAAACAACTCTCAAATTAGTAATTTTGCACTTATATAATATGAATTTGGACCGGATGAATTTTAATAAGATATTTGCCGCGGCATTGCTTGCTTGTGCATCTTTGCAGGTTTCGGCAGTTGATTTCAAACTTCCCGCTCCGGCAGCGGCGGGAGTATATATTGAGGATATTATTACAGGAGAGGTTTTGGCAGATATAAATGCGGATAGAACCATGATTCCTGCGAGTATCACCAAAGCCCTTACCTCAGCCTCTGTGCTTGCCGACCGCAAGCCGGAATACCGATTCGCTACCGAGGTATATTTCACAGGACCGGTTAAAGGCAATGTAGCCGAAGGTCATCTGGTTGTTAAAGTAAGTGGAGACCCAACTTTGGAGTCGTCATATTTCCCTGAAAACAAAGGTTTTGCCGATAGTGTGGTGACAGCTTTGAAGCGGATGGGAATCAAGGAGATAACCGGAGATGTACTGGTGGAGAAAGGCGGTTTTTTCGAACAGACGGTTCCGGGCGGTTGGGTTGAAGAGGATTTGGCGCATCCTTATGGAGCCGGTCATTATGCAGCAAACTATCGCGATAATAAATTTACCCTCTCTTATCCGGATAAAACAGCTACCCCTCATGTTCCTAATCTGAAAGTGAGGCATTCACCCGCCAAAGGAGCTTTGAAAGTAGATCGCAAGCGAGGCTCAGATGTGTTCCTGACAAAGGGGAGTGTACGTAGGAAAAAACAGGAACTGGCTCTCGCCAATCCGTCGCCCGAATCCACCTTGGTATATGAATTGAAAAAATCCTTGTCAGATGAAGGTATCTGCGTCAGCGAAAGTAAGGTAAATGATAATCCAA
>CAMWUZ010000109.1 GCA_947177595.1 uncultured Porphyromonadaceae bacterium
GCAAAAGGAATGTACATCATCCGCTTCGCACGCCGCACATTCAAAATCCGCCTCTGAAAAAACACTACCAAACTGTTTTTCATGCCACCGGGTTTGTTGAATACTCAACTTGTTTGTACTTTTACGGAGTATTTCAGCGAACAATCCATTCTTAATCGCCCTTATACATATAAGCTATTTACTTTATGAGTAAGATACCGGCAGGATTATAGCCTGCAAAAAAATTGGACCGAGTGGATACTAAAGACGAAAACAGAGATATTTCCGGCAAAAGGAAAAAATCAGGTGTGCGTAAGATTCTCAAATGGGTGTTTGTGCCTATTGCCATCCTGTTGCTCCTTGTTGCCGCTGTAATAAGCATCGGGGTGTGGATGCTCAGCCCTGATGAGCTTACGCCAATGGTGAGCAAATATTCAAGCCGGTATCTTGATGCCGATGTCACCGCAGGAAAGGTTGAGCTGAGTTTCTGGTCAACCTTCCCCAAGGTATCGCTGGAAGTTGATGATCTCACCGTTGTGAGTCACACTCTCAAGAATGTGCCCGACAGCATTCGCCGTCAGCTTCCGGCTAATGCCGACACGCTCATAAACCTCAAGCATTTTGATGGCGGAGTTAACATCTGGGCGCTCATGGGAGGCACAGTGATGCTCTATGATGTGACTTTCCGCGAGCCCGATGTCAATATCGTGCAGGTCAACGACTCGGTGGCTAACTATCTTATCGTTCCTCCTACAGCCGATACCACTGCGACTGATCTCCCCTACATAAGCATCGACCGCTTCGCAATCGAAGGTGGAGCTCCGGTCAGAGTTTTCTCGCTTGCCGATTCCATTGATTTGTCAGTCAAAATCACGGAAGCTACACTCGCCGGGAGTTCTGCCCCGGTTTATGCCATCGATATTGACGGAATTGGCGGCGGTGAGATTATGCCCGGGCTGCGTTTAAGCGACATGACTTTCGGAGTGGACGGCAGAGTGGACTGGAATCAGCGGAAACCGAATCACATTGAGCTTAAAGATTTCACGGTAAGCGCGAATAATGTCGGCGTGAAAATGAATACTAAGGTGAACTTTGAGAAATCACCGGTGATTGAGTCACTTACACTCGGCGGAGAAAAAATAAAGATAGCAGACCTTATAGCAATGGTGCCGGAGCAATATCTTGAATCGCTGAAGCAGATTGACACCGATGTGCAGCTCGATTTCAATGCCGAGCTTCTCAAGCCATATCAGATAGATTCAAAGTCACTCCCTGCGCTCAAAGCAAGTGTGCGGATTCCGGGAGGGTATCTCAACTATGACCGCATGGCGCTGAACTCGCTCCGCGCGGATATAAACGCCCTGCTGCCTGACGGTAATCCCGAGCTCGCTCAAATTAATATCAACGAACTTGCCGTGCAGGGAAGAAGTTTGAAATTCACTCTTGAGGGACTTATCAGAAATCTAACGGCGGATGCCGAAGTTGACGGCAGATTCCGCGGACAACTCAACACCTCCATGCTACCCGGAGCACTCTGGCGCAAACTCAAATGGCATGCCTCCGGAATTATTGACGGTGATACGCGCCTCCGGTTCCGACTCAGTGAATTCAATCCCAAGCAATTCCACAGAGTAAAGGCGGACGGAAATGTGGCACTCCGCAATTTCGCTCTCACATCTGCTGAAAATGATATCGCCCTTACTGCCGGCAATATGAAAATGTCGTTCGGTACATCCGCAAAAATCACTATCGCAGACTCGTTGCGCGCCGATTCGCTGCTTAAAGTGAGCCTGAAAGCCGATACACTCATCTTTCGCGGCGAGGGCATAAACCTCAGCGCCGCAAATGCCGATTTCGTGGTTGCCGCCCGGAATGTCGCCGGCAGTATGGATACCTCAAAAATCAATCCTATCGGTATCGCACTCAGAGCTGCGAGAATGAAACTCACAGTCGATAGCGATTCAGTTAATCTGCTGCTGCGCGACGCGGCGGTCAAAGCCACCCTGAAACGTTACGGCAACTCGGCAAAAGCTCCGCTGCTCAATCTTGACCTCTCCGCCGAGAGAATGCGGTATCGCGATGAAATAAACTCTATGTCGCTTTCCGGTGCATCTGCGAATCTCACTCTGCATCCTATCGCACGCAACCGCACGGTAAGAGACTCCGTGAGCCGTGCGCGGCTCCGTGACAGAGTGCGTAAATCAGACAGTATCTCGCGTTCAAGCGGTAAAGAAAATATGGATTTCGGAGTTGACCGTACTCTATCATCGCTCCTGCGAAAGTGGAAAGCGGAAGGAAGTGTGAAAGCGCGACGCGGCAGACTCGTAACCCCGTATTTCCCAGTGAAAAATACTCTGCGCAATCTTGACATGAGTTTCTCTACAGACAGTGTTGTGATACGCAATACCGGATACTCTCTCGGCAAGAGCGACTTTGTGATCAACGGCAGTATCACCAACATTGCCCGTGCCCTCACATCGCGCCGCGGTTCTCCGCTCAAGATAAAGTTTGACATTCAGAGCGACACTATCAATATCAACGAGATATATGAGGCGGTGAGCGCCGGTTCCACTTTTGCCGAGCGGCTTGCCAAAGGTCAGGTAACTCTCGTTCAGACCGACGACGATGATGCGCGTCAGGCAGCAATCAAGAAAGAGACAGACACCTATGACACTCCGGCGTTTATAGTGCCGAGCAACATTGATGCGAGTCTCAATATCAAGGCAAAAGAGGTGCTTTATGCCGACATCTGGTTCCAGAAACTTGACGGCAAAATCGGAATCAAGAACGGTGCCGTGCATCTTGACCGCCTCGCGGGCTACACTCCCATAGGATCAATGGATCTGACGGCTCTCTACTCCGCCCCCACCAAGAAAGACATTCATTTTGCCGCAGGAGTGGTTGTGAGAAGCCTCCGTCTGAAAGAATTCCTGAATCTGCTGCCGCAGATTGATACCGTATTGCCCCTGCTTCGTGAAGTCAACGGCATTATCACCGCCGATGTGGCTATGAACACTGAGATTGATTCTATGATGAATCTCAAGTTCAACACGTTCAAACTTGTAATGAAACTCACCGGTGACAGTCTTGTACTTGTGGATAACAAGACCTTTGAGAAGATGGCGAAGTGGTTAATGTTCAAGAAGAAAGATCGCAATCTTATCAACAGCATGAAAGTGGAGCTTATGATCAAGGATACCAAGCTGGATGTATTCCCGTTTGTATTTGACCTTGACCGCTACAAGATAGGTGTGAGCGGACACAACACTCTGGACATGGATCTCGACTATCATATCGCCGTACTTAAATCGCCGATTCCGTTCAAGTTCGGAGTCAACATCAAAGGTAAGCCGGGACATCTCAAAATCAGGCTCGGCAGGGCAAACTTTGATGAAAACAAGATTGCGTTCAGCCATCAGCTCACCGATACCCTGAGAATGAATCTTGTCAATGAAATCCGTGAGGTATTTGAGTTCGGCGCTCGCACAGGACGCCACACCAACCTCATTCTGAGAAATCCGAAAGAATATGCGGGCGAATTTATGGTCGCGGATACACTCACCCACGAAGATTCCCTCATATTCATTCAGGGAGGAGCTATCGACGGTCCCGCTGTACCCCCCTTCCCGATGGACGACAATCCTGTCAAGCACAAAAAGAAAGACAAGAAAAAGCACCACTGATGTTTGAGCAGCAGATAGAGCGCTTCATCAAGCGCCATAATTATACCTCACTCACACCGCGCGCCGCGCTTATCGATATGGACGGTACGCTATACGATTCCATGCCGCGCCATGCGCAAGCATGGTTGAGAATGGTGAACGAAATCGGTATAGATGCTACTGCCGAGGAGTTTTTCATGTATGAGGGTCGCACCGGTGCTTCCACTATCAATATTCTGTTTAACAGGGCATTTGGAAGAGATGCCACAGATGAGGAAATCAAAGAGCTTTACCACCGCAAAACCGTGTACTTCTCCGAATTGCCCGATGTAAGCCCCATGCCCGGAGCACAAAAGCTCCTCGCTTATCTTCAGAAAATCGGCATGAAGCGTGTACTTGTCACCGGATCGGGGCAAAGCTCGCTTATCAACCGCCTTGAACAGGACTTTCCGGATGCGTTCCCGATAGATATGAGAATCACCGCGCGCGATGTAGTCCACGGCAAGCCCTCCCCCGAGCCTTACCTTGCCGCGATGAGAAAAGCGGACGTTACTCCGGATAAGAGCATTGTTATTGAGAATGCTCCCCTCGGGGTTGAAGCCGGAGATGCTGCCGGAGCTTTCACTATCGGAGTGACTACCGGACCGGTGCCTCGGGAAGTGATGGAAGAAGCCGGTGCTGCGATAGTATTTCCCGATATGCCTGCATTAGCGGAACATATGCCTCTGCTCCTGAATGAAATCTCACAGTTTTCTAAAAACTAAAAATCACGAACCGATGTTATCACCGCAATCCCAGGAACTCATCTTTACCAACAACGTTGCCGATGCAATAGATACATGGGTCAAGAAAGCCAAGCCGTCAAAGCTCTATGTGATAGCCGACAGCAATACCGCGACTCTATGTCTGCCGGTTATTGCAGAAAAAAGCGCCAGTGTAGCAAACGCGCATAAAATAGTGGTGCCTGCCGGTGAGAAACACAAGAATCTGGAGACTCTGGCAGGTATATGGACGGAACTCTGCAATAGTGGAGCATCGCGTAGTTCTGCGGTGATTAATCTTGGTGGAGGAGTCGTCACGGATATGGGAGGATTTGCCGCTGCAACTTTTAAGCGTGGCATCCGTTTTGTGAATGTTCCCACGACCTTGCTCGCAGCGGTTGATGCAGCTGTCGGCGGAAAAACCGGGATAGATTTCAACGGATTTAAAAATGAAATAGGCGCCTTCTGCTGCGCTGATGCGGTGATAATCTCCACACTCTTTTTCCACACTCTGCCACATAGCGAGCGCCTGAGCGGGTTTGCCGAGATGCTGAAACATTCTATTATTGCCGGAGGTGATGCTTACAGCCGGTTAATCAGGAACAAAAATGTGGATTTTGCCGGTGATGACTTCCTTGAGTTGCTAAAAGAGAGTGTGTTGGTGAAGAAAAATATTGTGGATCAGGATCCTACTGAAAAGGGATTGAGAAAAGCCCTTAATCTCGGACACACCGCAGGTCACGCCTTTGAATCGTGGGCATTGGAGCAGGGTAAGCCGGTACCTCACGGCTATGCGGTTGCGTGGGGATTGGTAGTGGATCTGATTCTCTCGCATCTGCGCCACGGTTTCTCATCAGAGACCCTGCGCGGTGCAGCATCTTTCATAGAGGAAAATTACGGACGAATCTCTTTTGACTGCAGCGACTATGAGGCGCTGATTGATATTATGCGTCACGACAAAAAAAATGCAGGAGACGGCACCATCAGCTTCACGCTTCTCCACTCTCCGGGCAGTTTGGACGTGACCGCCACGGCTTCTCCAGAAGAAATCACCGCGGCACTGGATATTTTCCGCGACTTATTCCACATTTAAATCTTAAAACGGCAATGGCGGAAGTGCGTCAGCATTAATGTTGGCGCGGATTCTCCATTCCGCCGGATATAGATTATTGGCTCTGTTACCGAGATTTTTCACAAATCCGAGCGGCAAGCCTCCGTATGTCAGCAGCACAATTCCTTTTTCAGTATCTGCCGGCAGAGTCAGTGCCTCGCATCTGAGATACTTGAGTGCGGTGAACCGGTCAACCTCCACCTTCCGGAATTTACCCGAATTCAGCAGTGAACTCTGTGCGAGATTCTGCGTGGGGATTAGATCTCTCCCTTTTATCACGGCAATCGGAATTTCAGGACGGAGTTCCGGCGGCATAGATAGCGCAAGCGCAGACGTGGGAAGAGCCATAACCCGGTCCTTATCCACAGCTATCCCGACTTGAGCTTCCGAGTTCAGCCAGTCCGACACATCCACC
>CAMWUZ010000110.1 GCA_947177595.1 uncultured Porphyromonadaceae bacterium
GCTGACGTCACACCCGGGACACAGCAGTGAAAAACTCGTATCCCGTAAGCGTGTACTTGGATTGACTCTCGCGCTTGCAACACTCGTTATCGCCGGATATGCGCTCATAAGCCGCTGCTCGGTGATGTTTGCAAAACTCCCCGAGATGGAAAATCCCGCTATGAGTAAAATCGGTGAAACACTTATGGGCACCGGAGCCGGAGAGTATCTTCTCCCGTTTGAGGCTATCAGCGTGCTCCTTCTCGCATGTATAATCGGTGGCGTAGTTGTTGCCCGCAAAAGATAATGCACTATGGATATTACAGTAATCTACTATTTGGTACCATCGCTGATTATGTTCTGCTGCGGAGTCTATGGATTCGTCACCCGCAAGAATATGATTGCGATGCTCATCTCGCTTGAGCTTATGCTCAATAGCGTGGACATCAACTTCGTTGTGTTCAATAGATATCTCTTCCCCCATCAGCTCGAAGGTATGTTCTTCACTCTATTCGCTATCGCTATCGCTGCGGCTGAAACAGCGCTTGCTATAGCTATAATCATCAATATTTTCAGAGCTTCGAAGAATATCGATGTGACTGATGTAACTAAAATGAAATTTTAAAGCGCCATGGACATCACTTTACCTCTTTTGATACTGGTCATTCCGCTGTTCATGTTCCTTCTTCTGGGACTTGTGGGAATGAAGATGAGCCACAGGCTCGCAGGCACTCTCGGCACCCTCGGCATGGGTACCGTTCTTGTGCTCTCATATATCACCGCGCTTACCTATTTTTATAGCGGTGCTCCCGAATTTATCACCTCTGCCGGCGAACGCCTCCAGTACACTGTTTTCAATGTCACATGGCTGCAGTTCACCGACTCACTCGTGATAAAACTCGGATTCCTTCTCGATCCTATCTCGGCTATGATGCTCATTGTCATCCCGACAATCTCCTTTATGGTGCATCTCTACAGCCTCGGATATATGCGCGATCATCACGGAGTATACGAGCATGGATTCCAGAGATTCTACGCTTTCCTCTCGCTCTTCAGCTTCTCTATGCTCGGGCTTGTGGTTGCAACCAACATTTTCCAGATGTACATCTTCTGGGAGCTCGTGGGTGCATCATCATATCTGCTCATCGGCTTCTACTACAAAAAGCCATCTGCGGTTTCCGCTTCTAAGAAAGCGTTTATCGTTACCCGATTCGCCGACCTCGGATTCCTTATCGGTATCCTCGTCCTGTCTTTCTATACCGGAACATTCAACTTCGCTGACCTCACATCAGCGCCTGTTGACGGCATCGCTGATGTAAGTCAGGTGAGTCTCACCACCGCCGAAGGTATCAAGGCAATGTTCACGAACAGCCCGGCTCCCATGTTCATGGGCGCATCAGTTATGACCTGGGCGCTTGTTCTCATCTTCATGGGCGGTATGGGTAAATCGGCTATGATGCCTCTCCACATCTGGCTCCCCGATGCGATGGAAGGTCCCACACCTGTCAGCGCGCTCATCCACGCTGCAACAATGGTGGTTGCCGGTGTATATCTTGTGGCGCGACTCTTCCCGCTCTACCTTATGGAGACTGCCGCTCTCGACATTATTGTGGTTGTAGGCGCACTCACCGCGTTCTATGCGGCTATGGTTGCATGCACGCAGGTTGACATCAAACGTGTGCTCGCATTCTCTACAATTTCACAGATTGCATTCATGATGGTTTCTCTCGGCGTTGCTCGCCCCGAGTTCCACCACGGTTTGGGTTACATGGCCGGTATGTTCCACCTGTTCACCCACGCTATGTTCAAGGCGCTCCTCTTCCTCTGTGCCGGCGCCCTCATCCATGCGATCGGTTCAAACGACTACACCGCGATGCACGGTCTCCGCAAATATATGCCTATCACACACATCACATTCCTTATCGGATGTCTCGCGATTGCAGGTATCATTCCTTTCGCTGGCTTCTTCTCTAAGGATGAGATACTCACCGCTTGCTTCGGTCACTCTATCGTATGGTATATATGGATGTCACTCGTTGCCGGACTCACTGCATTCTATATGTTCCGTCTCTACTACCTCATCTTCTGGTGGAAAGAGCACAAAGTGGAGAATCCTCACCATGCGCCCCACGATCAGCCCTGGACTATGACGCTCCCTCTTGTCATCCTCGCTGCTATCTCTTGCGTTGCCGGTTTCGTGCCTTTTGGAAATCTCGTTACCTGGAACGGGCACCCCATGTTTGTTAATGAAAATGGAGAGATGGTATCTACATTCTTCACCAATCTTCAGAATCTCGACTGGAGTGTTGCCGGTATCTCGCTTGCCGTGGCTATCATCGCGATACTCATCGCTACCGCCATGTACAAAAAGGAGAATCCGCTCCCTGCAAAGATGAAAAACGCCCTTCCCGCTCTCTGGGACTGGTGCTACCACCGCTTCTACTGGGATGAACTCTACCAGTTCATCACCCATAAGATTATCTTCGGATGCATTTCAAAACCCATCGCTTGGTTTGACCGCCACATAATTGACGGTTCTATGGATGGATTGGCTATTGTGGCAAACAAGGCATCTGAAGCCATCAAGGGATTCCAGAGCGGAAAAGTTCAGATGTATGTTTGGTTCTATCTCATAGGAGCCCTTCTCCTCGGAGCGATTACATTTATCTGCCTGCTTTGATAGAATAAACACATTGGTGCAATAAGAAAAAGTATAGTAATTATGTTTTCAAATATTCTGATTTATTTCGTGGTGATACCCCTGCTGATGCTTGCAGGACTCGCCATCTGCAGAAATATACGGCAGATACGTGCGGTGGCTGTTACAGGCTCCCTCGCACTCACCGCACTCTCTGTGTGGTTGCTCATCGACTACCTCGCACTCAGAGCCGCGGGAGAAACCGCCCCGATGCTCTACACGGATTCATGGACATGGTTCGAACCGCTCCATATCAATCTCGCTGTAGGTGTTGACGGTATTTCTATTGCGATGCTCATCCTCTCATCTATCATTCTGCTTACCGGCAGCTTCGCTTCATGGAAGATTGAGCCTCACACCAAAGACTTCTTCCTCTGGCTGATTCTTCTGTCAACAGGAGTGTTCGGATTCTTTATCTCGATTGACCTTTTCACCATGTTCATGTTCTATGAGGTGGCTCTGATTCCCATGTATCTCCTTATCGGTGTGTGGGGCAGCGGAAATAAAAACTACTCCGCGATGAAGCTAACCCTCATGCTCATGGGCGGTTCAGCTTTCCTGATGCTCGGTCTCATCGGTATTTACTACCATTCAGCCCCTGCAGGACAGCCCCTCACCTGGAATCTTCTCAAGATTGCTGAAAACGCTTCTATAAGCCAAGGCTGGCAGTACTTCCTCTTCCCCATGACGTTTGTGGGATTCGGAGTGCTCGGAGCCATGTTCCCCTTCCACACATGGAGTCCTGACGGTCACGCATCAGCGCCCACCGCAGTGTCTATGCTTCACGCAGGTGTGCTCATGAAACTTGGTGGTTACGGTTGCTTCCGTGTGGCTATCTACCTCATGCCTCAGGCTGCTGAGGAGCTTGCGTGGATTTTCCTCATCCTCACCGGTATATCTGTGGTTTACGGTGCATTCAGCGCTTGCGTGCAGACCGACCTCAAGTATCTCAACGCTTACTCTTCTGTGAGCCACTGCGGATTGGTGCTCTTCGCTATACTCATGCTCAACACTACCGCAATGACAGGTGCTATCATGCAGATGCTCTCTCACGGTCTCATGACAGCCCTCTTCTTCGCGCTCATCGGTATGATATATGGCAGAACCCACACACGTGACATCCGCCTCATGGGTGGTCTGATGAAGATTATGCCCTTCCTTGCGGTGTGCTACGTAATTGCGGGTATGGCTTCTCTCGGTCTCCCGGGTCTCAGCGGATTCGTTGCAGAGATGACCATCTTCGTAGGATCATTCAAAGCCGGTATGGCTGACTACCTCGCAGGTGAAGGTTCGCTCCGCCTCGTATTCACCATCATTGCCTGCTGCTCTATCGTCATCACCGCGGTATATATCCTCCGCGTTGTAGGCAAGCTCCTTCTCGGTCCCGTTTACGACGAGCACCACCTCACTCTCACCGACGCTACATGGTGGGAACGCACCTCTACTGTTGTCCTCATCATCTGTGTGGCTGCTATCGGTTGCTTCCCCAACTTCTTTGAGAGCCTCATCAAGTTCACATTCAGTCCGTCCATTTTCGCCGTTATCGGCATGAACTAAATAAACGATAAGAAATATGGATTATTCTCAGTTTTTAGTAATGAAGCAGGAGATTGCACTCCTTGTTGTATTTCTCCTCGTTTTTCTTTGTGACACGTTCATGCCCAAGCGCTCTCAGGGTGCTATCGGCTGGATTAGCATAATTTTGTTTGCGGTAGCTACCCTCTTCGGCTTCTGCCCCTGCCTCGCTGATTGTGCGGGAAGTGCCTTTGCAGGTATGTATGCTTCCGGAACTGCTGAAATAGCAATTAAGAATGTGCTCAATATCGGTGCGCTCATCGTAATGATTCAGGCACTCCGCTGGGCGCAGCAGGATATGGTTAAGATTCGTCGTGGCGAGTTCTACGAGCTGCTTCTCGTTACTCTCTTCGGAATGTACCTCATGATTTCTGCGCGCCACTTCCTGCTCTTCGTAATTGGTCTCGAAACCGCTTCTCTGCCTCTTGCTGCTATGGTGGCGTTTGACAAGCACCGCTACGAGAGCCATGAGGCAGCTGTGAAATATGTGCTCACCGCAGTATTCTCATCAGCGGTTTTCCTTATGGGTCTGTCATTCGTTTACGGTCTTACCGGCTCACTTTACTTTGATGACATCGCACTGATGATTGCCGCAACAGGAATCACCCCGCTGCTCGTGATCGCTCTTGCATTCGTCATCTCCGGTATCGGTTTCAAGCTCTCGCTTGTGCCTTTCCACCTATGGACAGCCGATGTTTATCAGGGCGCTCCCACTCCTGTCACATCATACCTCTCGGTAATATCTAAAGGAGCGGCAGCCTTTGCGTTCCTCGTCATCCTCTGGAAAGCATTCGGCACCGTTTATTCTCAGGCATGGGAATGGATGCTTTACGCTCTCATCATCCTTACAATCACTATCGGTAACCTCTTCGCGATGCGTCAGCGCAACATGAAGCGTTTCCTTGCCTTCTCTTCTATTTCACAGGCGGGATACATCATGCTTGGCGTCATCGCTTTCAATACCCTCGGACTCACAGCCCTTATGTACTATGTGCTGGTTTACATCTTCTCAAACCTCGCTGCATTCGGTGTGATCGGAGCTATTGAAAACGCTACCGGCAAGGTGCATATGGATGACTATAAAGGTCTCTACAAAACCAACCCCCGTCTTGCCTTCACAATGATGCTCGCGATGTTCTCACTTGCAGGTATCCCGCCGTTCGCAGGATTCTTCAGCAAGTTCTTCATCTTCACGGGAGCTATCAACCAGGGTAGCGTGGCAATCTATGTGCTTGTGCTCATCGCCCTCATCAACACCATCATCTCGCTCTACTACTACCTCCTCGTGGTAAAAGCAATGTTTATAAGTCAGGACGATTGCACCGTGGCAACCTTCCGCAGTGCCGGCTCTGAGCGCTTCGCCCTCTGGGTATGCGTTGCCGGTATCATCGGTGTTGGAATCGTAAGTTGTGTTTACAACTATCTATATCAGATGGCGTAAATTAAACCATCTCGTTTATACCGCCTGATTATTTTTCAGTATGTATGAAAATCCGCAAGGGAGTAATCCCGGCGGATTTTTCTTTTTTATGGGAAAATTGATGAGCCTTGTTCCGGAAAAATTACTTAAATAATATTGAATACACCCTAACAAGAGTTAACATGGTTTAATAAATTGGGGGGGGGTGATTTTTAAATTACCTTTGGAACATCAAAGGTTGATTAAATGT
>CAMWUZ010000111.1 GCA_947177595.1 uncultured Porphyromonadaceae bacterium
AAAATCAAGGAAATAGTTTGGTTGCAGTTCGGCGGGGAGGAGATTTTCATAGCAGGTCATTATCGCCTTGTGGAAATAGGGATGCCTCATATTTCTACCGTTTACGGTGAGATATTGCAAGGCGTTGCGGCGGCGGGCGAACTGCGGCAGAGAAACAAAACCGTTTATAGTAACAATGGAGGTGGAAGTCTGTACCGGAATAATCTGTTTGTCAAGAATTTTACCGAAAAGGTCAACTATGCGCTGCTTGAACGACCCTTTCATGAGTTTGTGGAGCACAGAATCGTTGTGAACAAGTGAGAACTCAACGCCGGGATTGACAAGAGCGAGTCTTTCAAATTCGCGGGTGATATTGGCAAGTTCCACCGAGTCCTTTTTCAGGAATTTGCGTCGGGCGGGCACATTGAAAAAGAGGTTTTTGACCATCATGTTGCTGCCAGGCGCACACGCCTCCGGGAGCTGAGACTCAACAACCGAACCGTTTATAATCAGTCTGGTGCCTATAGAGGCATCATGAGGCATGGTACGAAGGTCAACCTGAGCCACAGCCGCGATAGAGGCGAGAGCCTCACCGCGAAAGCCCATTGTGCGGAGACTGAAAAGATCGGCAGCCGCGGCAATCTTGGAGGTAGCGTGACGCTCAAAAGCCATTCTCGCATCGGTATCGCTCATGCCGCAACCGTCATCCACGACCTGTATCAGTGTTCGTCCCGCATCCTTGATGATTATGTCGATGGACTTCGCTCCGGCATCCACAGCATTCTCAACCAGCTCCTTGACAACGGAAGCCGGTCGCTGAATAACCTCTCCTGCAGCAATCTGATTAGCCACGGAGTCGGGAAGTAGCCTGATGATATCGCTCATAACGGTGCAAAATTACGACAATCCACACGCTGCCCCAAATTGAGTTATAAACACAGTGTTGATAAGTTGTAGGGAGTTTAAGGACTTTAAGGGCTTTAGGGTCTTTAAGAGAAAAAGGACAGGCGGCGCAAAGTGCGTCGCCCGTCCGATATTTAAATAGTTATGAGGTCGTGGTTTATTCCTCTTCTTCGGCGGTTGCGGGGAATATTTCAGCCCAACCGGGGTTCTGAGTGAGCTCGGGGTTCATGGTGATTTCGTAGGTGGGCACCATTGAGAGGTAATAGGTGTCGAGCCATCCTTTGCCTGAAGCGAGCGGGCTGGGATAGGTGTAAATCCATCCCTTGCCGGGAGTTGTTCCCATGGTGGCTGCATATCCGTTTGCCTTAACTTCGTTGTAGTTTACGAATTCACCGCTATATTTACCTGTGCCGTAGGGGAAGTCGGTTGCATCACACCACATACCGCAAGCCTGACGGTTTACGTAGTAGGGAGCTTTGTGCCAGCGTTTGATATCATAGAATGCGAATCCCTGGCCGAAGAGCTCAACCATACGCTCGCGACGGATTTCCCAAAGCACGGGGTCAACCTCGTAGTTGGTTTTAGCATCGTATCCACGTGTCCAGGGCGCGGTGCCTTTGTCGCGGTCGGGGTCGAAGTTTGCATCGATGTTTGCAACAATCATCGGATCCATACCTACACGTGCGCGGAGTTTGTTGATAGTCTTGTCTGCAACGCCCTGGTCGAATTTTCCGAGTTCCCAAGCCGCCTCAGCATAGTTTAGGAGTTGCTCCTCGATGAGGAAGATAGGCTTGTCGGAGGTCTGGAAGTAACCGTTTGAGCCAACTTCCCACATTGTGAAGTTTTTCCAGAAGTAGTATCCTGTCCAGCAACGCATATAGTTGTCGGTCTGAGAATACTCGGTGATGTTGGGTGAAGAGTGGGTCATAGAGCCACCCCAGTTGTGACCGGGAAGACGCTTAACACCCCATGATTCGATACCTTCACCGTTTTCGCAGTGGATGTTCGGACCGAGGTAATCGATATATTTGCGGAACTTGATTGAGTCCTCTTCAGAGATTACGCGAGAACCGCCATTGAGTTTTTCTCCAACCTGCCAGAAACGCCATTTGAGGAAAGTTGTAATGTTGTCGGGATTGCTGGAGTTAACGACTCTACCCTGTGCGGGTGGACAGAAGTTTACGATAAGACGTGGGTCGCGGTCTGCGAAGTAGTCGTATAGGTCTTTGCCTTCACCTCCCTGGAAACCTGAGTTGGGGTTATTGATAGGCATACCGTTTTTCATGGAGAACATATCGACAGTGTGCTGAGGACCATCGCAACGGTGAGCCTCCACGTGGATAAGGTCACTGAAACGGTGCATGAGCAGTTCGTTGTACTCCTTGTAGAAGATAACGCCGGGCTTACCCTTCAGGCTTTCTGATGTGAGCATCTCGTCGTATCCTGCACCGGGATATTTGTTGTATCCGTTCCCGGTGTAGAGTGTGGGATAGTCATTCATCAGCTCCTGTGAAATGGTGAGACACTTGTTAAGGTATTCCTGCCAGGGTTCATCAAGACCGTGGTATTTAGCCCATGTGCCTTCACGGAGGAGGAAGCGGCTCAGAGCAGCCTTACAAGCGTTGGCTGTAAGAGGATTGGTGCCGTCCTTTGATGTGTCACCGATATTTGCGATAGCGTATTCAAGACGTGCGATAATGCTGTCAGCCACCTGTTTGCGGGGGGTACGTGAACCATAAGCCTCTTCACTCTCATCGGTCAGAACCTCAGTTATATAGGGGAAATCGCCGTATCTGCTGACCATCTCCATGTACCAGAAAGAGTGGAAGAAATAGCCAACAGAGCGCCAGTGCTTTTTCTCTGCCTCGGTGAGGTTACCGTCATTGAGATGAGAGAGCATGATGTTAACCCGGCGGATATTGGCGAATCCGTTCTCCCCCCATGTTCCATCGGCTGTGGTGGTAGGTGAGAACGTCTGCCATGCGTAAGGGTTGTAACTGTTTTCACGGTTTGTCATAAGTCCGGACCAGTAGTCGCTGTTCCACTGACCGCCCCAATAGTATGAACCACCGCTGAAGTTGGTGAGAATGTTGGCATTTGTAAACATACCGTAGCTGTTGTACATATATGCCTGGAAATTTTCATATGTCTGGAAGGCATTCTGCTCGGTCAGACTGGTCTGGGGGTATTTTTCCAGAAAGTCATCGTTGCACGAGGTCATGCAGATGCCGGCAACTGCCAGACAAGCTGTTGAAAGTGCTTTGTATATTGGTTTCATTTTATTACGTATCAATTAGGTTAGAAAGTAATAGAAGCTCCGAATGACCATGTGCGATAGAAGGGGTATGACCAAGACATGCTTTCGGGGTCATAGCCCTTAGGCAGTGATGTGCATGTTGCGAGGTTTTCTACGCTTACATATACACGGAACTGATTAACGGAAATCTTCTGGGTGAGAGCCGTGGGGAATGTGTAGCCGAGTGTCATGTTCTTGACACGGAGGTAAGCCGCATTCTGGAGGTTCTTGTTGGAAGTACGTGTGTTGTAGCCTACGTTCTGCTCCTGATTGTAGATACGGAAGAGTTTGGCATTGGGATTTGCAGCAACCATATAGTCGGGATCTGCGGGATCATAGCTCTTAGCAGTCCAGTAGTCTGTCTGGTTGTAATAGACAGGGTAGAATACACCGTCGGCACCTGCTCCACCAAAGGGATAAAGTGCGGCTCCGCCGAGTGCATAGTCACGTTTGCCAACACCTTGAAGCATAATGTCGAAGTCGATTCCTTTCCAGCTCACACCTGCATTGGCTCCGAACTGATAGCGGGAGGTGCTGTTGCCGATAATCTTACGGTCGCCCGGATCATCGAGAGTGCTTGCTCCGGTTGTGATGATGTTGTCACCGTCAAGGTCTTTGAACTTAACGTCACCTGGACGAACCTGCACACCCTGCACTGATGTAACACCTTCCTTGAGTACCCATGTTCCTGCAACAGCCTTATCGTGGTCGAAATCATCGATAGAGTAGAAACCGTCACTTACATAACCCCAGATTTCGTTGATCTTACGTCCGGGTGCCCAAGCGCTGAGTGATCCGGTAGCATTATTGAATTTTGTAATTTTTGAAAGGTGGTCATAAACGTTTGCGCTGATGCGGTAGCTCCAGTCACCGATGCGATCCTGCCAACGGATAGACGCTTCCCAGCCGTCAGTGCGCATGTTCGCTACATTCTGGGTTGGAGCAGCAGCACCGATTGTTCCGGGAATTTCAAGACCTGCGGCAAGCATGCCGAATGTATAGCGCTTATAGTAGTCGAATGTACCGGTCAAGCGGTTGTTGAGAACGCTGAAGTCGATACCGAAGTCAAGAGTCTTTACGGTTTCCCAAGTGTAGTTTGCACGGACAAGACCCGGCATAGAGATAACGGTTACTTTCTGTCCGTCATTGAGCCATACGGTGCTGGGGTCGATACTCATGCCAGCAACGTAGCCGTAGGGACTGATATTCTGGTTACCGATAGAACCGTAAGATACACGGGGTTTGAGCTCGGTGAGCCATGAGCGTGCACCCTCCATGAAGCTCTCCTGAGAGATACGCCATGCACCTGAGATGGAGGGGAAGAAACCGTAGCGGTTTTTCTTGGGGAACTTTGATGAGCCGTCGTAGCGTGCGCTTACGTTAACAAGGTAACGCTCGTCGAAGTTGTAGGTGATACGACCGAAACCACCGCGGATAGTATATTCTGTATAACTGTCGCTCAGTGTCTTTTCACCTGTACCACCTTCGAATGACGGTACGGTAATCACAGCCTGACCCTGAACATTGCCCTTCATCTCTGCATAGTTGTAGCTTTCCTGGTTGAAACCGAACATAGCTGTGAAGTGGTTCTTGCCGAGGTCGAGCTTGTAGTTGGTGTAAAGGTTGAGGGCGTTGTACTTTGTCACATACTTATTGATGGCATAGTTGTTTTTTGTCGCGTCGGTGGGGAATGTTTTCTGCGCGAGCTGAACATCGGCGAAACGAATCACACCGGTGTACCATTTATAGTCTTGATTAGTCTGGTTGTAGGTATATTCAGCTGTGATGGTCCAATCCTTGAGAGGAGTGATGATGGTTTTGGTCTGGATACGGGGAACAGAATATGTGTTTGACGCGGTAGGTGTAACCTGAAGTGAGTTATAAGGCGAGTCGATAATGAGGTCTTCCGAGCAGTTTGCCAGATAATCGGCAGGCATATAACCGTTGACAGGATACCATGAGATAAGACGTGTGGCATACGGGTCACGGATACCGCTTGACAGAGAGTTTGACTGACGGTTTGTGTAGAACATGGAAACCTCCTGTGTGAGCCATTTGGTGATATCAGCAGAAACGAATGAGCTGATAGCCTTACGGGTAAAGAGGTCTTTGTCGGTAACAAGGGGACCGTTGTTGCGGTTATAGTTCGCTGACATACGGAAGCGGATACGGTCTGTGCCTCCTGACATTGTGATGTTGTGGTTTGTCATCGCACCTGTGCCGAGAATAGAACCCTGCACGTCACTTTCCTTGAGGTAGTAAATTCTGCCGTCTTCGGGATTTTTGTAGATACCGTTGTCAAGTACTCCCTCGAGACTACCTGCACGATACTGACCGATGAGTTCTTCCCATGTGTCGAGATTGCCTTCACCTGCCCAATAGAGATTTGAGTAGCCGGCTTCGCGATATGCGGAGATATATTCAAGGAGTGAAGCCTGCTGCGGACGGTTGATAGATCTTTCCCAAGCCTGATTGAAGTTGTAAGTCACGCTGATGCGGGCATCTTTGTTAGGCTTCTTGGTAGTGATGAGCACAACACCGCCGGCAGCGCGCGCGCCGTAGATAGCGGAAGAGGCTGCATCTTTGAGCACGGTTACTGTTTCGATGTCATCGGGGTTCAGCTGTGCGATATCACCTTCAACGTTGTCGATGAGCACGAGAGGGCTACCGCCGTTGATAGAAAGGTCACCACGGATGTTGAGGCTCTTTGACTGACCGGGAGATGAAGCGCCGGAAACCATAAG
>CAMWUZ010000112.1 GCA_947177595.1 uncultured Porphyromonadaceae bacterium
CTCGGTTACAGACTATCTGACGGAAATTTTGCCTTTCTTCACCGGCGTGACGAGCAGGTGATGATTCTCGGCAAGCGTGTAGAGCCGGACGAAGTGGAAAATGTGCTTAACGAGCATCCCATGGTGGAACGTGGCATAGTCAGGGCTTTCCTCGATGAGGGAGGACTGCATTTTCTCGTTGCCTATATAGTACCGGAGAAAGGAATGTCGCTGCATGACGTGAAAGACTATCTGAAATCACGCCTTACCGACTTTATGGTGCCTGAGTTTTTCATAGAAATGAAGAAACTGCCGCTCACCCATAGAGGAAAGATTGATATGGAGGCGTTGCCTAAGGTGCTAAAGGAAGGAAGCTACAAATGATTGAGTTAATACAAATAAAGGCGTTGCCCACTCTGATGATGTGGAGGCAGGAGGTGCTCCGGAATGTGTTTGGCGTGGAGCCTTCGGCGCGTCTTTTGGTTGAGAACAGACGCTATTACCGCGAGCATATTGCCGATGACACTCATTTCGCTATCTCGGTGAAATGGAATGGAGAAGATGCCGGCTGTGGCGCGATTTGTCTGACGGATGAACTTCCTTCACCCGACAATCCCTCCGGTAAGTGTGGTTATCTGATGAATATCTATGTCAGGCAGCCGTACCGTCAGCATGGTATAGCACATACCATAGTCAAAAGTCTTGTAGATGAAGCAAAAAGGCGAGGATGCGGAAAAATCTATCTTGAAACAACTGAGGACGGTCGCCCGGTATATGAATCCGCCGGGTTCGGTAATCTTCCTGATATGATGAAATTTTATGATTAAGACAATAGAAATAGGGACACTGAAATGTGTATGTATCCCTAACCGGGCGAGTAAACGTGTGGTATATATGATTTACCCTGCTGTAAGTGTATTTTCAGAGGATTGGCTGACGCAGCAAGCCGAAAAGAACTCTTGCTCACTTGTGGCTATATATGTTGCCCCTGACGAGTGGGACAATCTACTTACTCCATGGCAAGCTCCCGGAGTTCCAAAGGGTTCCGCTCCATTCAAAGGACAGGCCTCTGAATTTTATGATATGCTGATAAGCAAGGTTATTCCTGAAGCGGAAAACACTCTGGCAACAGGAGAGATAGACCGCCGGGACTTGGCAGGGGTTTCGCTTGCCGGCCTCTTCACGCTCTGGCAGTGGATGCAATTCAATACTTTTCATTCGATTGCCTGTATCTCCGGCTCATTCTGGTACTCCGGCTTTATGGAATGGTTTGAAAGTCAACAGATACATTCAAAGGAAGGTTTGGCTTATTTCCTTCTCGGCATCGAGGAGCCGAAAGCCAATATAAAGGCATTCCGTCCGGTCGGATAAATACTGAAGCGATTGTAGCGGCATTGAAGAAAGCCGGGATAGCGACTGATTTCGAACAAGTGCCCGGCAACCACTTCTCCAATCCGCTTGAACGCGCGGAGAAAGCCCTGGATGCAATCAGCCGAATATAAAAAAGGTGAGTTCCGGTAAAGAGCTCACCTTTTTTATTGTGCGTGATGTATTTATTTATAGCGCGCCCAACGGATGAGATCCTTGAATGAGGGCTTTTTGCCATACATGAATATGCCGACGCGGTATATCTTTGCCGCAACCCATATAGCGGCGAGGAATGAAGCATAGAGAATGATGAGAGATACTGCGATTTCCCAGCCGGGTATGCCGGAAGGAATGCGAGCCATCATCACCATAGGCGAGGTGAAGGGAATGAAGCTCATCCACATGGATAGTGATGAGGTTGGATCTCCTGCGGCTGTCATGCCGAATATTATACCTATAATAATAGGGAAGATGATAAAGCTCTGCAACTGACCTGCATCCTGAATATTATCGACAGCCGAGCCGATAGCAGCATAGATTGCGGAGTATAGAAGGAATCCGCCGACAAGGAACAGAATCAGAAGAACAAAAAGCTGGATGATATAGCCGCCATTGCCGAGCACCGACATTGCCTGAAGCAGCTCGATATCGGTAGAGGCACCTGCGGCGTCAAGTGTTCCGGCATTCAGGGCATTCACCTCGGCAGACATTTCAGCTGGGGTGATAGCGGGGAGTATGAAAGCACTCATCGCAGCAATAAGGATTCCCCATATAACAATCTGAGTGACTGCGACGGAGCATATTCCGAGTATTTTGCCGAGCATAATCTGAGTTGGCTTTACTGATGATACCACAATCTCAAGCACTCTGTTGTTTTTCTCTTCGATAATGCTCGTCATGACCATCTGACCATAGAGCAGCAGACACATATATAATAAGAAGGTGAGGCTCACACCAAGAAAGTAGCTTAACTCGGTAGAACTTTGCGCTTCGTCTTCGCTCTTATCGGTGCGTATGCTCTGGAGCTTCACATCACTGTGAATCTTATCCATTATCTCGTTAAGATTCTCGATGTTATAGCTTTTCAACCGGATTGACTCAATGATGTCGTTTACATCGGAGGTTATGCCATTTTCAAGAGTCATGGAAGAGGCTCCGTTGGTATAAAGGCGTATGGTCTTGTTGCTTTCGACCACTCCTTGCGGGATGTAAAGCACACCGTTTACCTCCTTATTATTAAGAGCCGAATCAAGAGATACCGTTACCGGAGTGAATCGGGTCTCTTCGGTGTTCTTCAGATTCTGTGCAATGACTCCGCTCTCGTCCACAACAAGAAAATCGCGGGTTTCACCGGATGAAACCATCATGATCAGTGCCGGTGCCGCCATCAGTGCAAGCATGAAAATCGGCATGAGTATAGTGGTGATTATGAAACTTTTTTTGTGGACACGCTCTTTAAACTCACGTCCTATAATTATTCCAATCTTATTAGCCATAGCCGGTATTATTTAATTTCTGTGTCTGCTGTTCCTACTGTGCTGATAAAAATATCGTTCATCGAAGCCATAACTTCATTTATCGCTGAAATCTCAACGGTGTTGTTGGCAACTTCGATTATATCGCGGAGCGATGTGCCGGGATTGATGAGCAATCTGAGCGATTCGCGCTCTCTGGATGCCTGAGTAACTTCAAAATTACCGGCAAGCGGCAGCAGGGCGTTCATCAGCTCATTTGAATTTCCGTTGAAAACAATGTCATATCTGCCGTCGGAATAATCCCGTCTTATTTTGTTGACATTGCCGGTGAGAATATTCTGACCACGGTTTATGAGTGTTATGTTTTCGCAAAGTTCTTCAACCGATGCCATATTGTGGGTGGAGAAGATAACAGTCGAACCTTCATTCTTGAGACGGATAATCTCTTCCTTGAGCAGATTTGCATTGATAGGGTCAAAACCGGAGAACGGCTCATCAAAAATCAGGAGCTTGGGTCGGTGAAGAACCGTAACGATAAACTGCACTTTCTGCGCCATACCTTTAGAGAGCTCCTCGACCTTGCGGTTCCACCACGACAGAATATCAAACCTCTCAAACCACTCCCTGAGGCTACGGGTAGCTTCAGCCTTTGAGAGACCTTTGAGGCGCGCAAAAAACACAGCTTGCTCTCCGACCTTCATTTTCTTATACAATCCTCTTTCTTCGGGGAGATAGCCGATATTCGTCACATCGGCTGCGGTGAGGGGATGACCGTTGAATACCACCTCTCCGCTATCGGGAGCGGTGATATGGTTGATTATTCTGATAAGGGTGGTTTTGCCCGCGCCGTTGGGACCGAGCAGACCGTAAATGGTGCCTTCAGGCACTGAAAGACTTACATTGTCAAGCGCTTTGTGTCCCGTATAGTTTTTAGACACATTGCTGACTTCAAGCAGATTCATTCTGTAATTATATTGTTTGTGTTATTATTTTTTTTGCCGAAAAAGCGGTCGATAATCACAGCGAGAGAGCCGTCACCTGTAACATTGCAGGCGGTTCCGAAGCTGTCCATCGCGATATAGAGCGCAATCATCAGTGCATTCTGAGTTTCCGAGAATCCCAAAATGCCGCTCAAAAGTCCCAGAGAAGCCATAATCGCACCGCCGGGAATACCGGGTGCGGCAACAATGGTGACCCCAAGCATGGTTATGAAATGCGTGAACATCCCAATATCATAGGGAATGCCTTGCAAAATCATTATAGCTAGGGCACAGGCGACAATCTTGAGAGTGCTCCCGCTCATGTGGATAGTGGCGCAAAGCGGAATGACAAATCCCGCAACCTCTTCGCTCACCCCAATTTTGATAGTCTGCCTTAGTGTTACCGGTATGGTGGCTGCGGACGACTGGGTGCCGAGCGCGGTAAAGTATGCGGGCATCATGTTCCAGAGCATTTTAAAAGGATTCCTGCGGTTGAAGAGCGAGGCCACGCAGAACTGAAACACAAGAATGAAGATGTGAATGCAGAAAATCACCACAATTACCTTGAAAAACGCTTTCAGCATTATTCCTACCTGTCCGCTCACGGTCATGTTGAGGAAAATACCGAGAATATAGAATGGGAGGAGCGGAATCACAGCCTTGCGGATAGTCATTGAAACTATGTCGCGGAATTCGTCAGCCGCTTTCTTCAATGTATCGCCTTGAACGAATGCGATGCCGAGACCGACCATAAACGAAAGCACCAGTGCGGTCATAACCGACATTACCGGAGGCATAGGCATTGTAAACCACGGCTCGGCGGCAGCCTGAGCATCTTCAACCGCGATAAGTCCCGGTGCTGTGGAAATCAGATGCGGAAAAACCGTATCGCATGTGAAAAATGAGAAGAATCCCGCAAAAAGGGTTGCTCCATATGCGAGCAGGGCAGTGGCAAGCAGCATCTTGCCTGCCGACTTGCCAATGTCGCCGATTGCCGGAGTGACAAAACCGATAATAATCAGTGGAATGAGGAATCCGAGAAATGAGCCGAAAATCTCATTGAAAGTGGCGCACAGACGAGCCAGCCATTCCGGTGCTATATATCCGAGCGCTATGCCCGCGGCAATCGCAATGGCTATCTGCGGCAGCAGCCCGAACTTGAATCCTTTTCTCATTTCACAAGAATTTTTTCAGATTTGTTTCCTGAGCGACGGATGTATATGCCGGGAGCGAGATTCTCACCATTCACTCTCACACCCTTCAGGTTATAATATTCCACCTTTCCGTCGGTATCTTCGGGAGAATACACCGGAGTGATTGCGGTGACATCCATATCGCCCTTGAATGTGCCTGAGATTCTTATTCCCTCCTCGATCCACTCTATGTCCATAAGCAGATTAAACTTGTTTGCGAGGTCGGAATATCCGTGCAAATTGATGTCGAGTGTCATTCCCGGCTGAACCTCGACAGCGGTCGCCGCACCATCGTAAGCCTTGAAGCCGTTTGACAGAGATGAGATGCTGATACTCGGCACTGTCACAGAGTTGCCTATCGCAGCCGCTCTCGATCCGGCGAGGTCTATGCCCTCGATCATGCAGTCGGCGCGGTTTGCGTATGATGGCGTGAGGTAGATTCTCACATCATGCTCCTTGACCGAGTTTTCGGTTTCGGTTGTGAGGGTTCCAGTAAATACGGCTCTCTCGGCAACCGCGGGCATCTCGTTCGCGTTGCTGAATTTTACGAGTATAGGCACTCTCTTCTCATTATCCATAAACCATGTTACGTCAACATTGATTCTCACTTCCGAGTCAGTCGTGATTGTGCCGTCAACCTTTACGTTTGCATTAATCTCTCCTCCGGCAAGCACCATTCCGTCAACCTTGCCGGTGTAGCGGTCGTAACCCTCAGCAGGAGTCATGGTGATGTCATCGACGCGTATATCGCCGAGTGCGGCTGGTTCTGATGCCGCATCAAGAGCAAGCGAGAAGTCGGGGAGCAGGAAGGTGTACATACCGTCATCGCCTGTCTGAGCGATCTTGATGACAGCCTGCTGACCTCCTTCGGTGATATCATAGCCGTCAAGCGCAACGGTGAGTATGCCCGGGAATGTGAGCC
>CAMWUZ010000113.1 GCA_947177595.1 uncultured Porphyromonadaceae bacterium
ATCGTCAACAAGACACTCATATATTGATGAATTCAGCTGATCCGGTGTGATACCGTAGCCGGAAGTGGCGTTTGCCTGAGGATCAGCATCCACAATAAGCACTTTTTTACCGGCAGCCGCGAGAGAGGCGCCCAAATTGATTGTGGTGGTGGTTTTGCCAACACCACCCTTCTGGTTGGCAATTGCGATGATTCTACCCATTCTGTATTAATTTTTATGCAAAAGTAATATTAATAATGAGTATCACACAACTAACCCCACTCCCAAAATGAGTTAAATGTTTATAACCTCAGTGAAATGTTAATAACTCAAATCTATAGAAGCAGCTCAGCATCACCGTAGCTCAGAAATCTGAAACCCGACTGCACCGCATAATCATACATCCGCCGCCAGTCACCGCCGGTAAATGCCGATACAAGTAATAGCAATGTTGATTTCGGCTGATGAAAATTAGTAACCATTCCTTTGACAATTCTGTATTTATATCCGGGGGCGATGATGATTCTCGTCGAAGCTACCAGCCTGTCAAGTTTTTTGGAACGCATATAATCCAGAAGATTTTTCATTGACTCGGCTACCGGAATATCTGGATGATCGGCAGAATAAGGATACCACTGCGGCACCTCATCAGGTATGATACCCTGACCGCACATACAACCTAAATGATACAGACTTTCTAAAGTGCGCACGGAAGTGGTGCCAACGGCTATGACTGTAGATTTACTTTCAGCCAGTTTCTCTATCAGATCTTTTTCAACGCTGATAAACTCACTGTGCATCTCATGCTCCCCCACAGTGTCACTCTTTACCGGCGCAAAAGTACCGGCACCTACATGAAGGGTCAGTTCCCGGCATTCTATCCCTTTAGCTTTTAATGACTCGAAAAGCGCCGGAGTGAAATGGAGGCCTGCTGTGGGAGCGGCTACAGAGCCTTCTATTCTCGAATACACCGTCTGATAATCCTGCGAATCGCTCTGCTCGGTATTTCTGTTTAGATAAGGAGGTATAGGTATTTCACCGGCTGCCTGAATTATTGAGCTGAAAGTTACTGATGAATCATTCCAGTTGAACTTTACTATCGAGGCATTCCCCTCCTTGGCTATACGCTCCGCACACAGTTCCACCTCCCTTCCGTCGATATCAAGAGTCATTGTCAGCCCCCCCGATTTCCATCTTTTGGAATTGCCCACGAAGCATATCCATGAGCATCCGGTTGTAGAAGCGAACGATCTCTCGTAGTCCGACGGATTTTCCGGCTCCAGGCAAAAAATTTCGATTCTGGCTCCCGACCCTGGTTTATGAAACTGCATACGCGCATTGATTACCCTGGTATTGTTGGCTATCAGAAGAGTATCACACGGCAGAAGCTCCGGCAGCTCGCAGAAAATCCGCTCCTCTAATTCACCGTCGGAATGTCTCACAAGCAACCGGCATCGGTCGCGTTGCTCAAGCGGATGTCTGGCTATAAGCTCATCCGGCAGATTATAGTCAAAATCTTCTATATCAAGTTCTCGTGGATTCATCAACAGGATATTTATGCATTCTAAAGCGCTGCAAAGGTAATAAATCCACAAAAAAGAAGTAACTTTGCACTCTGTTTTTCAGAACAGATCTTTTTTGTGTCGGATATGCAGCAGCATATATTGAACGCAAACCGATAGATTGAAATCACAAGATAACATATATGATAGCTGTCAACAATTTAGGCATCCAGTTCGGTAAAAGGGTGCTCTTTCAGGATGTTAACATGAAGTTCACACCGGGCAACTGCTACGGTATCATCGGTGCAAACGGTGCTGGTAAATCCACACTTATGCGTATGCTCAGCGGGCAGCTCTCCCCTACCCACGGCACTATTTCCCAGGGACCTGGAGAGAGATTGAGCGTGCTTGAGCAGGACCACTTCAAGTTTGATGACTTCACTGTTATGGACACCGTCCTGCAAGGTCACACCGTTCTTTGGGACATAATGAAAGAGAAAGATGCTCTTTACGCTAAAGAGGATTTCTCGGATGCCGACGGCATCAGGGCATCGGAGCTTGAAGAAAAGTTTGCTGAACTTGAAGGCTGGAATGCCGAAAGCGATGCGGCGGCACTGTTGAGCGGGCTCGGCATAAAAGAGGACAAGCACTATATGCTCATGAAAGACCTTAGCGGTAACGAAAAGGTGCGCGTACTGCTTGCCAAGGCTCTTTTCGGAAACCCTGACAACCTGCTTCTTGACGAGCCCACAAACGACCTTGACCTTGAAACCGTTGCTTGGCTTGAAAACTACCTCTCCAATTTTGAAAATACCGTGCTTGTGGTTTCCCACGACCGCCACTTCCTTGACGCCGTATCCACACACACTCTCGATATTGATTATAATAAGGTGTCGCTGTTTGCCGGTAACTACAGTTTCTGGTACGAATCAAGCCAGCTTGCTCTCAAGCAGCAGCAACAGCAGAACAAGAAAGCAGAGGAGAAGAGAAAAGAGCTTCTGGAATTTATTCAGCGTTTCAGTGCGAATGTGGCTAAGTCTAAGCAGACCACGAGCCGTAAAAAGATGCTCGAAAAACTCAATATCGAGGAAATTCAGCCTTCGAGCCGTCGCTACCCGGGCATCATCTTCACTCCCGAGAGAGAGCCGGGCAACAAGATTCTTGAGGTGCACGGACTCACTGCAAGTGTTGATGGAGAAATTCTTTTCAAGGATGTCAACTTCCAGATTGAAAAAGGCGACAAAGTCGCTTTCCTCAGCCGCGACCCCCGCGCTATGACTGCCCTTTTTGAAATCATCAACGGTAACCGTAAAGCGGATGAAGGCACATTTGACTGGGGACAGACAATCACCACGGCATATCTTCCCCTTGACAACTCCGATTTTTTCAATACCGACCTCAACCTCGTTGACTGGCTGTGTCAGTTCAGCAACGACTCCAGTGAGATTTATCTGAAAGGCTTCCTCGGTAAGATGCTCTTTTCGGGAGAGGAAGTTTTAAAGAAAGCGTCGGTGCTCTCCGGTGGTGAGAAAATGAGATGCATGATTGCAAGAATGATGCTGAAAGATGCCAATACACTCGTGCTTGACTCACCGACAAACCACCTTGACCTTGAATCAATACAGGCGTTTAACAACACCTTGCGCTCATTCAAAGGCAACATCCTGCTCTCGAGCCATGACCACGAGTTCATTCAGACTGTATGCAACAGAATTATTGAGCTCACGCCAAACGGCATTATCGACAAGATGATGGACTACGATGATTACGTTACCGACGAAAAAGTACTTGCTGCAAGAGAACGTCTTTATACCAAATAAACTATGGTCAAGCATATTGTAACATTCAAACTCTCGGGCACTCCCGCCGAAAGACTTTCATACGCCACTAAGTTTAAGGAAGCGCTTGAGGCACTCCCCTCCAAAATTTCCGTGCTCGAATCTATTGAGGTGGGTATCAACAGCAATCCGGCGGAAGACTGGGATATCGTTCTCACTGCGGTTGTTCCCACTATGTCTGATGTTGCCGTTTATGCAAAGCATCCCGACCATGTTGCGGCTGCTGCGATAATCGCCCCGGTGAAAGAATCACGCGCCTGTGTTGACTACGAATTCTGATTCGCTGCTATAACAGAATCATAATCTGGCACCTCCGGAATAAACGTATAACTATTGCTGCCGTTGAACCGGCAGCAATAGTGCTTCATTCCGTTGCTCACGATAAGTATGTTCGCCCCGAGCACCATGTTATAGCGGGCTATCTGGTCAAACACCTGCTGGGTTATCTCCACATTCGGTGCCTTATACTCAACAATCGCGATAGGTTTAAGAGACTGGTTATACACTATCGTGTCGCATCTTCTTATCATGCCGTTAAGCCTTATTCCAACCTCATTGGCAATAAGGGCGGATTTGTAGCCCTTGGCGCTTATCAGCCAGGATATGAAATTCTGACGCACCCATTCCTCAGGAGTCAGTGCCACCCATTTCTTTCTCAAAGGGTCATGAATATCACACCCCCTTTTGCCGCGGCGCACCCGCTGCACACTCTGCGGCAGATTCAAAACCGGAAAAATAAAATCAGATTGCATCGCTACTCCTAATTTTTGCGTAAATTTACGCAAAAATAATCTATATGGCATCAAATACCTCCGCGGTCACCTTCTCGTCACTCAAGCAGTCACTTGAAAAAAAGCGATATGCTCCCGTATATCTGCTTCACGGCGAGGAATCATACTTTGTTGATGTACTGACCGATCTTTTTGCCGGAATACTCCCGGAGAGCGAGCGCGATTTCAATCTCTACACAATATATGCGCAGGAATCTGACGCTGCTACTATCGCCGATACCTGCCGCCGCTTCCCGATGATTGCGGAGCATCAGATTGTGATTGTGAAAGATTTGCAGAACCTGAAATCGAACCAGTTGCAGCCCATTGTAGATTATCTCGCCAATCCTACACCCACCACTATTCTCGTACTGAGTATGCGTGGGGTCAGAATTACCACCAAGACCCTGCCTGCGGCTGTAAAAGGAGCGGGAGGAATCGTTTTTGAGTCAGCTAAGATAAAAGAGAACCAGATTGGCACCGAAATTCACTCTATCGCAAAGGAATTAGGCTTGAATATAGAGCCTAAGGGTATCTCTATGCTGAGAGATTATGTGGGCACGGATGTTTCGCGGCTGTACAATCAGATTGAAAAACTCGCCATGATACTGCCCAAGGGTGCCACAATCACTCCCGAAAGCATTGAGCTGAACATCGGCATAAGCAAGGATTTCAATAATTTCGAGCTGCTGGATGCCATAGCGGAGAAAAAGATTGACAAGATATACCGAATCATTCAGTATTTCAGAAATAATCCAAAAAAGAATCCTACCGTTCTTACCGCATCCACGATTTTCAACTACTTCTCCAGACTGCTGATCTACCATTATACAAAAGACAAATCACCTGCTTCCGCAACCCGCGCGCTCGGGCTTCAGTGGGAAAGCCAGTTGAGAAGCTACGTCACCGGAGCGAGAAACTACAATGCCTTCAAAGTCATTGAAATCATATCGGCTATCCGCGAATTTGACACCAGGTGCAAGGGCATAGACTCGCGTCAGTCAGAGTGGGATCTCCTCCACGACCTTATGTTCAGAATCGTGATGGCTGAAGGAAATATCGCTATTTGAGGCGAAACATATAGCCGAGCGAAATCTCTATGGATGTGTTTCTCGAACCCGAAAACACATCCCTTTTTGTTGCCGGGAAAATATTTCCCAAACCGAAATAATATCGTCCCTCAAGCACTATGCTGTGCTTCTTCCTTATAATAAATTCCGCTCCGATTCCCCCGAGAATACCGTAATCGAACTTATTCTTTATATCCATACTCATCTGCTCAACGCTGCGATAAGTAGGAAAACCCGGCTGCTTCAGCGCATTGGCATAGTCGAAATCAGATGTGATTTTGCTTCCGAGAAGATAGCTCACCGACGCACCGAGATTCACGAAACCTTTTACCTTTTCACTACCGAAATAGATATGGGTCAAAACCGGCAGAGTGACGTATGTCATCTCTCTGTCATAGGCAAACGGAGCTTTCTCGAAATTCTCTTTCCAACCACGCTGCTCAACAAGCAATTCACCGATAATTCCAAAAATCTTCTCTTCGGTATAGCGTGCCGTCACACCCATCAGCAATCCCTGGCGGAGAGTCTGCTTGACATGAGGGGTAAACTGTACGTTGGACAAAGTGGCTCCACCTTTCGCGCCGATATATACTTTGGGCTCATACATCCTCTGCGCGGCTGCGGTTCCACCACTGATACATATCAGAGCGGTCAACAACATAATCACCTTTCGGGCACGGGCAGCAAATACCTTGTCAGTCATGTTAAAT
>CAMWUZ010000114.1 GCA_947177595.1 uncultured Porphyromonadaceae bacterium
TCAATCCTCGGGCTTACCGCAGCAATGGCTTTCACAGCTTGTACTGACTCTGTGGAATATACCCCCGCGCCCCAGTAAGAAACACCCGGTGTTTATTTCCCGGATGTAGAAACATCTGACTTCGCTATTGATGCGAATTCAACAGCGCAGGTTATCACAATCTCACGCAAGGAAGTCGGTGGAGAAGTGACTGTAGACATCACCGCCACAGGAGATACCGACAAATTCTCCGTTCCCGCTTCTGTAACCTTTGCCGGCGGTGCTGAGACTGCGGTCATCAACATCACTCCTCTTGTTGATCAGATGGTTGACTTCACCACTTACAAACTCGCCCTCACCATCGCCCCCGAGTATAGCTCAGATTATCTCGTTAACACTTGGGAAGGTACATTCGTTTATGCAAACAGCAAAGAATGGGTTTCACTCGGTATGTGCGTATATACCGACGACATGGTTGGTCCGCTGTTCAGCAACCCCTGTTTATCCTGGGAGGTTGAAATCGAGGAGCACGCTAATACCCCCGGTCTCTACCGTCTCGTTAATCCTTACGGATGCGAGGATTCTCCCTTTATACGCTACTGCGAACTTGAAGAGAATTATGTAATCGTTGACGCCACCAATCCCGAAAAAGTATTCTTCGGAGAAACACCTAACGACGGCTTCACAACCGGTGTTGATATGGGCTACGGTATCATGACTATCAAACTGCAGACATATGGAACATACTCGAACGGCAAGATTACATGGCCGGTTAAAGGACTTGCGATATTTGATGATGACGGCGGATATAACGCTAATAATAGCGGCGAATTCTGCATTGACCTTTCAGACCTCGTAGATTAATCTTTAACTCCTTATATCTAAGAGCGGATGCCACCCGGCACCCGCTCTTTTTTCATCCCCATCTACAGTGAGCCTTAACGATATATGTGGGGGGTATTTTAAAAGGGCAAAATTAACAGTTGGCGATTTTGGCGCATAAGTGGGCGTGTATTAAGGAGTTAGCTTGATAAGCATGGCTTTTCAGCGAGTTTTTTTCAATTGGCAAAACTTTGCATTGCTTTGCATTCGCTTAACACGGCAGGGGGGTAAGTCCGGGGGAATGTAAAGTTTTTCTTTACACGGGGCTTTACATCAAGTTAACATGAGGCATGAACCGAGTGGCAGTTGCAAATGAAAAATAAATTTACGTCCGTTTAATAGTTAGCATGTGATACGGCACGTCACCTCGCAGAGAAGTATCGCGCTCCTGTTTTTTTATATAATCTGTATTACTCTACGCTAAATTCAGGACTTTTAATATCATCTACAATCATTTTTTTATACATATAAATGTAGTCGACGCATTGTTCAATAGCTCTAATCCAGTGCTCACGTGAAGATTTAATGTTAAGTAAAAATAATATCTGTGATAATTTATTCTCTTTAATACCTATGTCTTTCATGTCCTCTTCGTGTTCTTCTGTGATCTGCTGTATCATATCGGTATATGGAGGTGTCTTCTTAAATTTTTCAAGAAGAAATTTTGGATTTCCGAAGAAATGAATTGTTTCCGTCAATTTAATATATGAGTTATAAACTTGCTCTAATTCATTGCAAGCGTTATAAATAAGCTTTGTAATACAACTTGTGTCAAACTGCTCATAAATTTTAATCTGATTATACTCATAGTCGGTAGGTTGAAGATCTAAACCATTAAAATACATCTTCAATTGTTCTTTGAAAATGCATAGCAATGAATTATTGCCAGCATGATTGCTGTTATCAATATCATTTCCCACTCCCTCAAAGATCCACAGGGGTGATACACCCAAACTAATAAGTTTGTCAATTAGCTGGGTGGTAGGTTGTTTTTTTCCGGTTTCTATAGATGAATAATAAGATTGTCCTATATCCAATTTGTTAGCAAATTCTTCTTGGGTAAGATGCATAGAACGGCGCACCTCTCTAAATTTATCGCCAATAGGGATATTTTTATTGCTCATTTATTGCTGTTGTAAATAATTAGTAATATATTTGCACTCAAAATGCAATCAATAAACAAAACTATGCATTTTATGTCAAAAACGCAAGAACAACGGGATGAAATCCGCCGCAGGCTTCCCCACGGCAGTATTTCGCGCATAGCAGAATCCATCGGGCGTTCGCGCATGGCAGTAAGCAATTGGTTCCATGGCAGCCAGTCTCTGGAGGTTGAAGTTGCTGTGCTCAAAGAGTTGGAGCGTGTAACAAGACTTCAACAGGAAGTTGACTCAAAAGTAAAAGAATTATTAGACTAAAGTCAGATGTCCGAATTTCACACAGCCGTCTCTTACCGTTGTACAAGCACGTTCACACAAAGCTTGTACAACGCGGCTGTGCATGACAGGGGACGTTACATGGATCGGTATAATACCGCTGACATGGCAAAGAATATCGCTAACGCGCAAATGCACGCCGTTTTAGATAAAGCCGCCGAAATATACCGCGAGGGGATCGTAAATACACACAGCTCGTCTCTTGCACCGCTTTACGCCGCATTCGATACCATTTATCCCGGCAAATACAGTTATTTCAGGTTCGCCAGATATATGCGCCTGGTGTGCGAGTCCGGGGCTGAAAGTCTCGTAAAGGACAAGAGGCGGGGGAACAATTATAAAATAAACGATGTGGTGAAAAAATGGCTGCTTGACGCAATGAGCAGCGGTAAAAAATACGGTGCGACCCATATTCACCGCCTTATCAGCGAATTATGCGAGGAGTACGGATATAAAACACCGTCACTTTCATGGGTAAAAGCCAATTATTACAAGATGATGCCGCTTGTGTACGCCCAGCGCAACGGCAATGATGAGTGGACATACAAAGAGCTGCCATACGCCGGTATAACCCGTGCCAGCGCCCCGGGCGGTCAATGGCAGATCGACGGCTGGCGGCTTCCTTTTTATATGTCCGGTTATAAAACGCTTACGTTATTCGCTGTAATGGATGCCCACAGCGGTAAAATCATAGGTTATCACGTGGATCACACGGAGAACACCGAAACAATCCTCAAAGGGTTGGAAAACGCGGTATTCAACACCGGCGTTCTTCCACAGGAAATAGTTTCCGATAACCATTCTTTCAACCAGACAAAGGAGGCTGAGAACTTCAAGGAGTCGCTTGAAAAACTCGGCTGCATATGGACTACGACTCAGAACCCGAGGCATAAAGGGATAATAGAGAGGAGTTTCGGGACATTCGGCGAAAGACATTGCAAAGCTATGTACAGCTATGTAGGGCAAGGCATAAGGACACGGCGCGCCAACGGGCGCACGTCGCAGGAACTGATTGATAAATACACCCGTTCCGGCGCGTTCCTGACTGAAGACCAGATAAAACTAATCGCGATTGAGCTTGTGGATGAGTACAACCGCACATCCGCCGGGAATTACATGCAGAGCCCCGATGAAAAGTACACCGGTAAGGAAAATATAGGCATACCGGTTGACGATATGCAGCAGATGATCCTGTTTATACGCAAAGGGTTACATAAGGTAAAGCGCGGACAAATCAACATAGAACGTGCCGGGGTGGTATATGAGTACCAGCTAGACGCAAAGCAGTATATGAAGCTCAATAACAAGACTGTTGCTGTGCGTTATGCAGACTACAACCGTATCTATCTGTTTGATGCGGTGACAGATAAGCCGCTGGGAAGCGTACCGCGTAAACGGTTTGCGCATGGAGCAATATGCGATCAGACAGCCGATGATATTGAGATTCTGAATCGAAACAAAGGGCGTTTGAACGGCATTAAAACGGCGGTCAAACAGCGTCAGGATGAGATAGCATATCGCGCTGAATCCATAGATCCGGATGCAGCGTACGCGATGAATGCCAAACTCACGCCAAAGAACGTGATAGAAAGTATGAAAGAATACGGACAACAGACACGCGAGGCGCACCGTATGGGGGTAGAGCCGGAACTTGTCACAAATATACCGGTATTCAGTGAGGTTAACATCCCGGCTCCAGACAGGAAGAAAGAAAAACGGGGCAAAGAGTCTCCTTTTGCCCCGTCAGATCATAAGATAAAGATAATACAAAATTACAAATTCTGATTTGAAAATGAACGCGACAAAGTTACAAGAAAAAAACGAATTAAAGGCGCGCATATCCGGATATTGTTCGGAAAAAGGTCTGAGTAAGGCGGATTTAGCCGTCAAGGCGAAGGTAAGTGAAGCCACACTGTCAGCTATCGAGAACGAGCGTTGGGAAAAGATATCCGATTCAATGGTAAAGAAGCTGCAGTCTTTCCTGAAATCGGAAACCGCTGGCAACATTTATGATACCGCGGATTTTACCGCTGTGGTATCCCTATGCGACACAGCAAGAAAGTATAAACTCATGATCGGGCTCGTGGGTGACACAGGTACAGGCAAAACAACCTCCCTTACCGCATACAGCCGCCGCAAAAACACATACCGCCTCACATTCGAGAAGTCAATGAATCCCAAGCAGTTCTTTGCATCACTGCTCAGCGAAATGGGTATTGAGCCAGTGGGAAACATAAACACTATGGTAAACAAGGCGGCGAACGGGCTTAACTGCAAAGAAGAGCCGCTGCTTGTCATAGATGAAGCCGGAAAAATCACACATCCGGTTCTTCTCTATCTGCACGATCTGAGGGAAAAAACGAAAGGAAACTGCGGTATAGTGCTTGCCGGTATGCCTTATTTCCGCGATAATCTCAAGAAGAACGCGCAGAGAGGCAAGGAGGGTTACAGTGAGTTCCTTAGACGCATAAACCTCTGGCACACATTGGGAGGATTAAGCGCTAGTGAAGCACGTTTTGTTGCCCGGAGCAACGGGATAACAGAGCCGGAAGAATTACGGGAACTGTCACAAAAAAGGCGTTTCGGAGACCTCATGAATGAGATATACCTGAAAAGAATTCTGAACGGTCAAATGGAATACTAACACATAATCTATATATCATGGTAGAAATTAAAAAAGACAGGCTGGTTATCGTCATTGAAACCGAGTATCCAGAAGAAGTTCTTGCGGATTTACAGAAGGGGCTTATTGATGCAGTAGGTTGCATGAGTGATGATTTCCTTAATCATGAAAGAGTTTTTCCGCTTGTGGACTTCATGTCACACATATTCCCTAGTATTGACCAACTTAAAAAAATAAGTGAATGACAGAAAAGGCAATAACACCCAAGCAACTTAAAATGGTACATACTTTGTTGTCCCAGACAGGGCTTATGGATTGGAAGACAGAAATAATCCATAGCTTTTCAGGAGGGCGTACTGCAAGTAGTCGTGAACTTACAGCCACTGAAGCCAAGAATTTGATAAACCGGCTGTTAGAGAACGATGAAAGAAACAAACTTGTAAAGCGCATATGGCACGTTGCCTATGAAGTCGGAATGATATTCAGGGGTAATGAGGATATGCGGATAAATGCCGGAAAAATTAATCTGTTCTGCAAAACAAACGGAACAGTTAAGAAGCCTATTGAATGTCAGGATATGGCGGAACTCAAAAGGACACACAGGCAGTTTGAGTCGATTCACAGACAGTACAAAGCAAAGCAGGCTGAAGAACAGCATATCGCCGTTTTACGGGAATATATCAACAGCTTTGCCGCAATGGAGGACTACGAGGCTTGCATCATTCTTAAAGGCGAACTTGACTCATTAACACATAAGCAAAGGAGACAAAAAAAATGAAAGAATTCCTACTAAGCGATGAGACCGTTAACAGTCACGGGCACATTGTGGTTACTGATGGCATAAGGCTGGAGAGGTTCCTCAAGAACCCGGTAATGTTCTACAATCATGACGAAAACAAAGGAGTAGTCGGACGTTGGGAGAATATAAGAA
>CAMWUZ010000115.1 GCA_947177595.1 uncultured Porphyromonadaceae bacterium
AGCCGGAGGCATATTGGGCGCGACAGTGATAAAATCAAGAAAGAACTCCCCTGCACCGTGGTTAATAACGGCGAGATTTGAGTAGAGCCCGGAGGCGACCTCCGGACTCAGTTCTATTTTCAGTTCCTGCTGTTTATTCATTGTTTTACCGGGAATGTGTACTCACTGCTACCGTTTGAGCTATTAGCCACAAGCTTGATATTCTTTATATTCGTGAGATTGAGCACGCTGGAAAGATCGAAAGACGCGAAGTATTGGGTTTCAACGGCGTCAAGAGCATTGCACTCATATACCAGGTACAGCACAGCAGTGTCTGAGTTGAGAGAAGACTGATCACAGACGAGTCTCAGGTCTGAGTTCTGAGATGCCGCAAGCGCAACGATATCGAGATATTTCCCTGACGGCAGGAGGCTCTGAATATAAATAGGATTTGACTGAGGAGCGGCATCTAATGTTTCAATATCAACATTACCGAACTTGCTGAGACCGGCTATTCCTGAATTATCCAATATTGTACCGTTCTTCAGCTCCTCTCCCAATGTGATGGTAAACTGACCGATAAGACGGGTGCCTATCGCCGGGGTTTTGCCTTCGCTGAAAATGGTCTTTGAAAGGAATGTAATTGTTGAGCCCGTATTAGAACCACCGCTAAAGCCACCGGTGGGATCACTGTAAACATACTGGCAGAAACCATCTGCAGTTGTTCCACCGTAATTAACGAATATTATGGTCTGATATGTGCCGGATGTCTCGGAATTACAGGCTGAGAAAGTAAAGGCTGATGCGAGAATCGCGCAGATTGAAAGAAACTTGGTAATTTTCATATTGTCTTATTGTTGTTATTTTCCTTTTTGAATTATTTCTGTTATTAGTCCGTCGTTCAGCACTATGCATCTGTCGGTATCCGCGGCAAGATGCTCATCGTGGGTCACGATCACAAAAGTCTGACCTATGTCTTCTCTAAGATCAAAAAACAAACGATGCAGCTCAGCGCGGTTTTTTGAGTCAAGGCTGCCGGAAGGCTCATCAGCCAATATGACTTTCGGTTCTCTCACAAGCGCCCTTGCGACCGCAGTTCGCTGACGTTCGCCGCCCGACAACTCGGAAGGACGGTGAGAGGCTCGACTCTCCAATCCAAGATATTTGATAAGTTGCCGAGCTTTCTCAAAGGCTGCTTTGCGTCCGACTCCGGCTATCAGAGCCGGCAGAGCGACATTTTCTTCAAGGCTGAATTCAGGCAACAGTCTGTGAAACTGAAACACAAAACCGATATTGTCATTGCGAAAACGAGCCAAGCCCGCACTGTTAAGTTTCAATGGATTGATTCCACCAAAGTCCACCGTGCCTCTGTCTGGCTTGTCAAGCGTGCCAATGATCTGAAGCAATGTTGTCTTACCGGCACCACTGGGTCCGACAATAGACACTATCTCGCCCGGCGTAATGGTGACACTGACACCTTTCAGTACCTGAAGCTGATCAAAACTCTTGACTATATTCTTGACTTCTATCATTGTTGCGCACGCGTAACTTTGCAAAGATACGATTAATCACTTAGAGTTTTCACCGCAACGACAGCTTTTTAATTGTATTTCACGTTTCAAACACCGACAAATCTCCGCAACATCTCCCAGATAAAGAATCCCAATATCTCCCTTATCATTTCATCAACAACTGCAAATCAGTCGGTTAAATCCTAACACATATATAGAAACACATCTATTCTTATGGTGCCTGAATTATTTTTTATGATTTTTTTTGCAGAAAATTTGCACAGAATGAAAAATGAGCTTAACTTTGCACTCGCAAAAGGGAAACAACTCCCCGAGCATCTCAAAATATCCGGTGTGGTAGTTCAGCTGGTTAGAATACCTGCCTGTCACGCAGGGGGTCGCGGGTTCGAGTCCCGTCCATACCGCAGAGGAGAGAGGAGAATGAGTAATTGTCAAGCTTGCTTGCGTTACTCATTCTTTTTTTATCCCCCGTTTCTTTCTAATTTCGCGCATATTGCTTAACTTAGCACTCGTATATGCACCGAAGCATAACCATGAAATAACCATCACCTAACAAACAGACAATTATGGATGCTAACTCACATAGATATTGCGTAATAATGTGTGGCGGCGTTGGAAGCCGATTCTGGCCTTATAGCCGTGCAAATAAGCCCAAGCAGTTTATCGATTTCCTTGGCACCGGTCGCTCCCTCCTCCAGATGTGCTTTGACCGCATCAAACAGCTCGTGCCGAAAGAGAATGTCATCGTTGTCACTAACGCCATATACGAACCACTCGTCAAGGAACAGCTGCCGGAACTTGATGCTGAGCACATCCTCCTTGAACCGTGCAGAAGAAACACCGCGCCATGTATTGCATGGGCGGCGCATCACATATATGCACGTGACCCCGAAGCAAGCATGATTGTCACTCCGAGCGATCACCTCATCACAAATGAGGCTGAGTTTGTAAACAGGGTTCAGAGGGGTTTTGAATTTGTAGAAAGCAATGATGCCCTGCTCACACTCGGGATTCACCCCACGCGTCCGGAAACGGGATACGGCTACATCCAGATAGGGCAGGAAATTGAGCCGGGCATACTTAAAGTCAAGACTTTCACGGAAAAACCGGATCTTGAACTCGCGAAGGTATTTGTTGAATCCGGTGAATTTTTCTGGAACTCCGGTATTTTCCTTTGGACAGCCGACACCATCATAAAGGCGTTACATACTCTCATGCGCCCGACCTTGAGAGAGAGTTTGAGCGTGGAGTAAACACATTTGGCACTTCCGAAGAAATGAAGTTTATAACCGCGCATTTCCCCGCCTGTCCCAGTATTTCCATTGACTTCGCTATTATGGAGAAGGCATCAAATGTTTTTGTGGAATGTGTCAATTTCGGCTGGAGTGACCTCGGCACGTGGAGCGTTCTTTACGACAATTCTCCGAAAAATAAAGATGCCAACGTCACACGAAACTGTAACCTCCTCGCCTACGAATCCACCGGCAACATATTCGCCCTTCAGGATAAAAAACTTGTGGTCGCTTCCGGGTTGCACGACTATATCATTGCCGATTCGGGGGATGTGCTGCTGATTTTCCCCAAGAGCGAAGAGCAGCGCATCAAGCAGATCGTCAACGATGTTCAGGCGAAATTTGACGATAAATTCCTTTAATAGTTGACCGGCATCTCGCGCACTATACTGTGGTCGAGAGAAATAAGGGTTTCTGTCCCTTTCACACCGGGGATAGTTTGAATTTTGTCGTTAAGCAGCTCCATGAGATGCTCGTTGTCCCGTGCATAGAGTTTTATAAGCATAGTATATGGACCTGTAGTGAAATGACACTCCACAATTTCCGGAATTTTCTCCAATTCCGGAACGACCTGCCGATACATTGATCCGCTCTCCAAATTCACCCCTATATAGGTGCATGTCCTGAATCCAAGAGCTTTAGGATTGACATGATACCCAGAGCCTGTAATAACGCCGAGATCAATCATCCTCTGGATACGCTGATGTATAGCAGCCCGGCTTACCCCGCACTCTTCTGCCACATCCTTCGATGGTATTCGCGCATTATACATCACTATTTCGAGTATCTTTCTGTCGAGATTGTCAATTCTTTCCATTTTCGTAATGCTTTGCTGACAAAATTAGGCATTAAACCTCAATTTCCAAACAATTTGCTATATTTGCCCTTGATTTTTCAAGTAATATATGATTAAGAACTTACTTTTTGACCTCGGTGGCGTGATTATGGATATTGACCGGAACCACTGCGTGGAAGCCTTCAAAAAACTCGGGATGAAGAATCCTGACAGTTTTTTGGGAGAGTATTCGCAAACCGGACCTTTTGGCGATTTGGAAAGCGGAAAAATAACCGTGGATGAGTTCCATAACGCTCTCCGCCCTTTCCTTCCCGCCTCTGTCACAGACGAGCAGATGGACGCTGCTTTCAGTGATTTCCTGCTGGGGATTCCTGAATCACGACTTAATGCGTTGAAAGAACTTAGAAAAAAATATAAGGTTTACATTCTAAGCAACACCAACCCGATTATGTGGCACAACCGCATCGCTACTGAGTTTACAAAACAGGGCGGTGATATTTCAACCTATATTGACGGTGCTGTCACATCTTTTGAAGAGAAAACAATGAAGCCTGATGACGGCATCTTCATTGCAGCTTGCAAAAAACTAAACATCAAGCCGGAAGAAACCGTGTTCCTTGATGATTCCTTAGCCAACACACAAGCAGCGGCGGCTCTCGGATTTGATACAATCCACGTGGCGCCCGGAACCGAATTCACCGATCTTTTGAAAACAAAAGGCATCTGAAATGAATCAGTCCGGTGATAAAATCGCTGTTGTGGGCACCTTTGACGGTGTTCACCTCGGACATATCTATCTTCTGAATGCCTTAAAAGACAGAGCAACCCGTTCAGGACTCTCACCCCTAATCATTACATTCTCGGGGCATCCACTTGAGACCATCCGACCGGACAAGGTGCCTCCCCTCCTCTCATCTTTGCCGGAAAAAATCACTTCACTGAAAGATTTGGGATTCGACAACATCGCGGTACTGAATTTCAATTCCGACTTGCGCAATATGAGCGCGCAGGAATTCATGACTATGCTTCGCGATAATTATGCCGTCACCGAATTACTCCTAGGCTACGACACTCGTTTTGGGTATGACAGACCCGATGGATTGGAAGCATATCAGACTATAGGGAAAGAGCTCGGAATAACGGTGAATCAGGCGTTGGAATATATAGTTGACAACCAACCTGTCTGCTCTTCAAGAATCAGAAAACTTTTGGCTACGGGTGAAGTCCTTTCAGCCAACAATCTATTGGGTAAAGCATACACTATCACAGGGAAAGTGGTTCATGGCAAAGAACTCGGTCGTAAAATAGGTTTCCCTACCGCCAATATCCTGCCCGTTGACACCAAACAACTAATTCCCTTACCCGGTGTTTATGCAGCAGACATCATATTGCCTGACAACGAACGGTTTAGAGCCATGATAAATATCGGATTCCGCCCGACCGTTGACACCTCCATCACCCCAAGCCTAACACTGGAAGCTCATCTTTTGGGCTTTGAAGGAGATTTATATGACCATATCGTTAAAGTTGAATTCATCGACCGTATTCGTGATGAAAAGAAATTTGGCAACCTTGACCAACTGAAAACACAGTTGGCACTCGATGCACAGACAGCTAAAAATGTCAAAGCCGGTTTTTGAAAAAATGCCAGATCCCCAACGCCACTGATACAGACACATTCAAAGAATGCTTAGTACCGAACTGAGGTATCTCAATACACACATCCGCACTGTCAACCGCATTCTGACTCACCCCATGCACTTCATGCCCCGCGATAAGAGCATATTTCTTATCCACATCAACCTCAAAATTCTGCAATAGCACACTACCTTTCACCTGCTCTAATGCGCATATCTCATAGCCATCGCCCTTCAAGACTGCTATACATTCTTCTGTCGTAGCGTAATACTCCCAGCATACTGATTCTTCTGCCCCGAGAGCTGTTTTATGAATTTCGGGAGAAGGTGGGCAAGCTGTTATGCCGCACAGCATTATACGTTCCACGAGAAAAGCGTCAGAAGTGCGGAATATCGAACCTATGTTGTTTAGTGAACGCACATTGTCCAATACCACTACCAGCGGCATCTTTGGTTTGGAACGGAAAACCTCGACCGAGTCTCGGTCGAGGTCCCAAATAGTTTTCTTGTCCATTACGACCTGTCAGTCTATAATATCAAATCCGGTATATTTGCGCAGACACTCCGGCACTACAATACCCCTGGG
>CAMWUZ010000116.1 GCA_947177595.1 uncultured Porphyromonadaceae bacterium
CGGCATCAAATCCTTCAACCTTACCTCCTCTTTTGAGGATTTCACGGCAAACGCCGAAGATATATCTTGCCCAGCTCTGTTCGGGGGCATCAGCTTCGTTGAGACCGAATTCAGCGTAATCATCAAGGTCGAGTGAGTACACTCTAACTTTATCGGTGCCGTTGGGAAGGATTTCAGCCATCATGAATTTGTCAATAGCTCCGGGAAATACGAAACCTCCATTGTAGTCGGTATGTTCGCCGATAAGGTTGAAACGACCGGGAGCCACGTAAAGCGTTCCTGAATTATTGAAGCGTTCTTTAAACGCCTTGTTGATTTTTTCTTTCATCAGAGTATTATTATTTAAGGATTAATTCATTTCAAAAACAGAGACTTCGCGGGGCAACCTCTATTCCGATACAAAGTAATAAAAAAAAAATGGGAAATAAAAATAGTATAGCGACAATGTTTGTAATTTTGCTGTATAATTTACTTGACGCGATGGAAATTCTGAAACATGAATGCGGTGTGGCGATGATTCGTCTGCTTAAGCCGCTTGAATATTATAAGGAGAAATACGGCACTTATTGCTACGGGCTGTCAAAGCTCTACCTGATGATGGAGAAGCAGCATAACCGAGGTCAGGAGGGTGCGGGAATAGGTGTTGTGAAACTGCACGCCGAGCCGGGACATGAGTATGTGTTTCGTGAGCGGGCGCTTGGCACCGGTGCTATTCAGGAGATTTTCGATACAATCCGTCCCCAGCTCGATAAAAGCGGAGTTGAAAGCCGGAGCGCCGAATATGTTGAGAGAGAGGTACCGTTTGTAGGTGAGATTTACATGGGGCATCTCCGCTACAGCACCACCGGCAGGAGCGGTCTCAGCTATGTGCATCCTTTTTTGCGCCGCAATAACTGGCGGAGCCGCAACCTGCTTCTGTGCGGCAATTTCAATATGACCAATGTGGATGAAATATTCGAGAGCGTTGTGGCTATGGGGCAGCATCCCCGCATATACAGTGATACGGTGATGCTTCTCGAGCAGCTTGGCTACGCTCTGGATAAGGAAAATCACCGGATATACCGCAAGTATCGTGATTCTCTCCGAGAACCGGCGCTCAGCAAGAAAATTGAGGATTTGCTGGATATGAAGGAGGTGCTGAAATATGCCGCTCCGAAGTGGGACGGCGGTTTTGTGATATGCGGTGCTACCGGCAGCGGTGATATGTTCGCTCTCCGCGACAGTCACGGCATCCGCCCGGCATTCTATTATTATGATGATGAGGTTGTTGTCGTTGCTTCCGAGCGCCCCGTTATCCAGACGGTGATGAATGTGCGCCGAGCCGATGTGTGTGAGCTGACTCCCGGTTCTGCGATAACCGTTACCAAGGTGGGAAAAGCGGAAGTGAGTGATATTCTCGGCGAGGGCAAGAATGAAAAATGCTCTTTTGAGCGTATATATTTTTCGCGCGGTAGCGATGCGGACATATATCGGGAGCGCAAGGCTCTCGGCAACGCGATAGTGCCGCAGGTGCTCGAGAGCGTAGGCTATGATCTGGACCATACCGTGGTGTCTTTTATCCCGAATACCGCCGAGGTAGCTTTCATCGGTATGGTCGAGGGGCTTGAAAAGTATCTCGACGGGCTAAAAGCCGACCGTATTCTCGCCGCTCAGGAGACAGGTAAACTGACAGCCGACACTCTTCATGAGATTATGGCTCATAAGCTGAGAGTGGAGAAGGTTGCAATCAAGGATATCAAGCTCCGCACTTTTATAGCGGAGGGTGAGGCGCGAAATGACCTGGCGGCGCACGTGTATGATGTGACATACGGATGTGTGACCAATCACAAGGATAATCTAGTGGTAATCGATGACAGTATAGTCCGTGGCACTACCCTGAAGCAAAGTATTCTGCGTATTTTAGACAGGCTGCATCCCAAGAAGATCGTGGTGGTGAGTTCGTCTCCCCAGGTCCGCTATCCCGACTGCTACGGCATAGATATGTCTCGCATGGGTGAGTTTATCGCTTTTCGTGCTGCGGTGGAGTTGCTGAAGGAGAGCGGTAGGGATGATGTTCTTAAAAAGGTGTATGAGAAGTGTCTCGTAATGGAAACCGCGTCGGATGATCAGCTTGAAAACTGCGTGAAGGATGTGTATGCTCCGTTTACTGACCGACAGGTGTCTGAAAAAATAGCCGAGATGCTTACTCCGAAAGATACCGGCGCGGAGGTGGAAATCATCTATCAGAGTATCGAGGGATTGCACACTGCGGTGCCTAATCATCCGGGCGACTGGTATTTCTCAGGAAATTATCCTACTCCCGGCGGAATAAGACTGGTGAACCGTGCTTTTATCAATTTTTATGAGGGGAATACCGATAAGAGATAAACCGCATGAATGTGGAGGTGTGGATAGACATCAAAAAATAAAGGCTGCGATATATCGCAGCCTTTATTTTGTCGGGAATTGGATTTTTATTTCTCCGCAATTGCTTTTTCTACATAAGCCTTGAAGTCGTCATAGGTCTGGTAACCTAAGAGATCTTCCATATCAGCTCCGTTGGGAACCACTGCGACCACGAGCGGAATAGAAGTCACATTGAATTTCTGTGCAAGCTCGGGGCAGTCGTCAACATCAACAGATACAAAGAGCGCCTTGCCTTTATATTCCTCAGCTACCTGATGGAATGTGGGTTTGAATTTCTGGCAAGGTCCGCACCATGTCGCGCTGAAATCGACGATAACGGGTACGTCGGCTACAGGTAGATCTGTGGCGCCTTTATCAAGAATGATAACGGCATCTTCGCCGGTGGTCTCTGCCGGAGTTAGCTCGGCAGCCTCAACTTCGGTGGTCTGCTCTTCAGCCTCTGATTCAGCGACAGCTTCTGTTTTTGAAGCGCTGTTGCATGAAGCGAGTGCGATAACGGCAGATGCGAATAAAAATTTGATGACTTTCATATCGGTGTATTAGCAGGAGAGTGCTGAATTGGTTTTGTGAACAGCCTCAGCGCTCTTGCGGAAGAGCTCTTTTTCCTCTTCGTTGAGGTCGAATTCAACGATTTTCTCAATACCGTTTTTGCCGAGGATACAGGGAACGCCGATGCAGAGGTCTTTTTCGCCATATTCGCCGTCAAGAAGAGCGGAGCAGCTGATGAGTTTCTTCTGGTCACCGATAACGGCAGCAACAACCTGAGCTGAAGCTGCGCCGGGAGCATACCATGCTGATGTGCCGAGAAGTTTGGTGAGAGTGGCACCGCCTACCATAGTGTCTGCTGCAACCTTAGCGAGCTGTTCAGCGGGAAGGAGGGTAGAAGCGGGGATTCCGCGATATGCAGCGTAGTGGGTGAGGGGAATCATAGTGGTGTCGCCGTGTCCGCCGATAACGATACCTTCGACTTCGGTAGCGTTTGCGCCGAGAGCGATGCTGAGGAAATATTTGAAGCGTGCGCTGTCAAGAGCTCCACCCATGCCGATGATGCGGTTTTTGGGGAGACCTGATGTCTTGTGGATGAGGTATGTCATTGTGTCCATGGGGTTTGAAACGCACACAATGATAGCGTTGGGAGAATATTTTAGAACGCTGTCGGTAACTGACTTAACGATACCTGCGTTTACTCCGATGAGTTCTTCACGGGTCATGCCGGGTTTGCGGGGAATGCCTGAAGTGATGACAACAACATCGCTGCCGGCTGTTTTCTCATAGTCGTTGGTCACACCAATGAGACGGCTCTCGAGATTGAGGATGTTAGCGGTCTGCATGATGTCCATGGCTTTGCCTTCAGAGAGACCTTCTTTGATGTCGATGAGAACAACTTCATCGGCGATACCTTGGGTGACGAGCACATTTGCGCAAGTAGCGCCTACATTGCCGGCACCCACAACTGTTACTTTAGACATAACTTTATATTTTTAAGGGTTTAAATAAAAATCGTTTGTCTCGCAAAGTTAAATAAAAAAACGGGAGAGCATAAAAAAATATTGTTAAAATGCCGGGCTGAGGCGGAGTGCCGTATTATTTGTCCCGGCGCAAATCCGATACTTTTTGCCTGCGGTTTGTTATATTGAAAAAACACATATAAAACAACTGTTATGACACAGACAATAAGCGTTAAAAGAGCATATGAGCCGCTGGATGCCGGCGATGGTTTCAGGGTGTATGTTGACAGGCTGTGGCCACGGGGGCTGTCTCATGAAACATTCCATTATGATTTGTGGGACAAGGATATAGCTCCGTCAACCGAGCTGCGTGAGTGGTTTCATGCCAATCCTCAGGCCCATTGGGAGGAATTTGAGGAGAAATACAAGAAAGAACTCCTCGGCAATCCTGCCCTGACTGCATTCAAGGCGATTGTGGATAATAAGCCTAAGGTTACTCTTTTATATTCCTCTCACGATACTGTGCACAACAACGCTCAGGTGCTCCGCGATATGCTCTGAGATAAAAAATTTTGAGGAATGGTGTGTTTTTTCTAATTTTGTGGAATAACATACCCGCATAGTTCCTCATATATGTCAACAAACTCAGACACTAATACTTATAATCTAACTCCTGAAGAGGAAGAGCGCCTGATTGAGGCGGAGTTTCAGGATGTGCTGAACGGTTACCTGAAAAGTAACCACAGGAAGAAAGTGGAAATAATCGAGCGGGCATTTCGTTTCGCCAAGAAGGCTCATGGTGGAATACGGCGCAGAAGCGGAGAGCCGTATATTCTTCATCCTATAGCTGTTGCCAAGATTGCGAGTCAGGAGATAGGTCTCGGTTCAACATCTATTTGCGCGGCATTGCTACATGATGTCGTTGAAGATACCGATTATACCGTTGAGGATATCGAGGCTCAGTTCGGTAAGAAAATCGCCCAGCTTGTGAGCGGTCTCACCAAGATTTCCGGAGGTATATTCGGCGATCAGGCATCAGCGCAGGCAGAGAATTTCAGAAAATTGCTGCTCACGATGAGTGAGGATATACGGGTAGTGCTTATTAAAATGGCAGACCGTCTGCATAATATGCGCACACTCGGCTCAATGGCGCCCAACAAGCAGTATAAGATAGCCGGTGAAACCCTTTATATATATGCGCCGCTTGCTCACCGTCTCGGACTTTTTGAAATAAAGACAGAACTTGAGGATCTTAGTTTTAAATACGAACATCCTAAAAGCTATGCCAATATAGCGGAGCTGATACGTCAGAGCGAGGCGCGCCGCTCGGAGGTATATAATGATTTCTCAGCACCGATCAAGGAGCGCCTTGACTCTATGGGGCTGAAATATGAGGCGCAGTCACGTCTCAAATCGGTGTATTCGATATGGCGGAAGATGCAGACAAAGCATGTGCCGTTTGAAGAGGTATATGACCTGTATGCGATGCGCATCATCTTTGACTGTGATGACCAGAGCAAGGAGAAAGAGATTTGCTGGAGCATATATTCCGCCATAACTGACCTGTACAGGCTGCATCCCGACCGTACCCGCGACTGGATTTCAGTGCCGAAAGCGAATGGTTATCAGGCGCTTCATCTTACTGTCATGGGTCCGGACGGCAACTGGATTGAGGTGCAGATCCGGTCAAAGAGAATGGATGAAATAGCGGAAAAAGGATTTGCGGCGCACTGGAAATATAAAATCGGCGAGAGTGACGAGGAGAGCGAGCTGAATGTGTGGCTGCGCACAATCAAGGACATTCTCGATGACCCTAATCCCAACGCGATAGACTTCCTTGACACACTCAAATTGAATCTCTTCGCGTCGGAAATAGTGGTGTTCACACCCAAAGGGGAGCTGATTACTTT
>CAMWUZ010000117.1 GCA_947177595.1 uncultured Porphyromonadaceae bacterium
AAGTAGGTGAAAATATGGAATAGGATAGGTGAAATTGATGAAACAGATGAGTTTTTTATTGGTAAAAAATTCCATAGTGTTAGACTAAAAGGGCAAATGATGTTAAGGATGTTTAATACTGCGGAGGTTTTGGCAAATGATAGATTCTATGTTCGCAATCTATTGAGTATCTTTGCACCCGATTTGGAATATCGACTTGGATGAGGGATGTTTCAGCGACTTTTCAACGAAAATCAAATTGGTAATAAAGTATATGTTTAAGGAAAAAAGTATGAATGTAAGTTCATTGAAAACCACCGGCATACTCGTTGCCGGAGCAGCCCTTGCAATTCTCACCGGCTGCGGAGGCAAGCAGCAGATGCCTCAGGGTCAGGCACCCGCAATAGCAACTCTCACAGTTGAATCAACCAATTCTCAGCTTGAGAATACCTATCCTGCAACCATTAAGGGTAAGACCGATATTGATATCCGTCCGCAGGTTACCGGTTTCATCACCAAGGTTCATGTTGACGAGGGTCAGCATGTGCGCAAAGGTCAAGTGCTCTTCACCCTTGACCAGGTGCAGTTTAATGCCGCAGTAGAGCAGGCTCAGGCGGCACTCAACGCAGCAAACACTGCAGTAGCAACCGCTCAGCTCACCGCTGACAACAAGCGTCAGCTCCTTGAAAAGAATATTATCAGTGCTTACGAATATCAGCTTGCTGACAATCAGCTACAGACCGCTAAGGCTCAGCTTGTTCAGGCTCAGGCTGCTCTTACAACCGCTCGTAAGAATCTTGCCTACACCGTTGTTACCGCTCCTTCAGATGGTGTCGTGGGTAAGATACCTAACCGTGAAGGTTCACTCGCATCACCCTCTTCAGCACAGCCTCTCACAACAGTGAGTGATAACTCTGAGGTGTATGCTTACTTCTCACTTACCGAAAAAGATATTCTCGGTCTTAGCGAAAAAGGTTCACTCAAAAGCGCTATCGATTCAATGCCTTCGGTCCAGCTCCGTCTTGCCGATGGCTCAGTCTATCCTATTGAGGGTAAAGTTGCCACCGTGTCCGGCGTTATTGACAACTCCACCGGTTCAGCAAGCGTGCGCGCACTTTTCAAAAATCCTTCAGGATTGCTCCGCAGCGGTAGCACCGGTCAGATTATCATTCCTGACAATCAGACCAACGTTATAGTTATTCCTCAGAAAGCAACTTTCGAGCTTCAGGACCGTCGCTTCGTGTATGTTGTCAACGATTCAAATATGGTTGTTTCCACACCTATTGCAGTAGAGGCAAACAACGATGGCAAGAATTTCGTGGTTAAGTCAGGTCTCCAGCCCGGACAGAGAATTGCTATTGAAGGCGTCGGCACAACTCTTAGAGACAGAATGCCGATCACTCCAGTTGATCCTCAGTCTGCTCCTCAGCAGGCACCCGCTGTCAACTAATAAACCACTCAATGTGTAATTACACAAAGTCACACAAATGAAATTAGATAGATTTATAAACAGACCCGTGCTGTCAACGGTGATATCAATCTTCATCGTACTTCTGGGTCTTATCGGATTATTCTCGCTTCCGGTGACTCAGTTCCCGGACATCGCGCCTCCTACAATCCGAGTATCAACCACATATACCGGTGCGAATGCTCAGGCGGTGCTCAACTCCGTGATAGCCCCTCTTGAGGAAGCTATCAACGGTGCCGAAGGTATGACCTATATGGAATCAACCGCAACAAATACAGGTTCAGCAGATATCACAGTATATTTTGAGCAGGGTTTTGACCCCAACATGGCTGCGGTGGATGTGCAGAACCGTGTTGCCAAAGCGCAGAACCTTCTCCCCTCGGAGGTTACTCAGGTGGGTGTGCTCACCCAGAAGCGTCAGACCTCTATGCTTCTCATGGTTGCGCTTTATGACGATTCCGGCAATTATACTTCGGAGTTCCTTGACAACTATGCGAAAATCAACATGATTCCGCAGCTTCAGCGTGTGTCCGGTGTGGGTGACGTTATGTCGTTCGGTGCCGACTACTCTATGCGTATATGGCTTAAGCCCGATGTAATGGCTCAGTACGGACTGGTGCCAACCGATATTTCATACGCTCTTGCCGAGCAGAATATCGAAGCGGCTCCCGGTGCATTCGGCGAGCAGGGTGACCAAAGCTTCCAATATACAATGAAGTACAGAGGCCGTCTCACCACTCCGGAGCAGTTCGAGAATATCGTTGTGTCTGCCAAGCCTACCGGTGAGGTGCTTCACCTCGGTGATGTTGCCGATATCGAGCTGGGACGTGTGACCTACGGCTTCTCCAACTCGCTCAACGGGCATCCTTCAACCAGCTGTATTGTGTTCCAGACAGCCGGTTCAAACGCTACCCAGATTATCAATGACTGTCTTAAGGTTGTTGACAGCATGAAGAAAGAGCTGCCCGCAGGACTCAAGATTGCTGTGCCGATGAACAACAATGACTTCCTTGACGCTTCTATCCATGAGGTTATCAAGACCCTCATCGAGGCGTTCATCCTTGTGTTCTTCGTTACATACGTATTCCTTCAGGACTTCCGCTCAACCATTATTCCGGCTATCGCCATTCCGGTGGCTCTTGTCGGTACATTCTTCTTCATGAACCTCATCGGCTTCTCAATCAACCTCATCACTCTTTCAGCTCTCGTGCTTGCGATTGCGATTGTGGTCGATGACGCGATTGTGGTGGTTGAGGCGGTGCATGCCAAACTTGATGTGGGCTATAAGAGCGCTCGCCGTGCGTCTATCGATGCCATGGGTGAGATAGGTAGTGCTATTATTTCCATCACCCTCGTTATGATGCTTGTGTTCATTCCGGTATCTTTCATGTCCGGCACCACCGGTGTGTTCTATCGTCAGTTCGGTCTCACAATGGCTATTGCCATCGCTCTTTCCGCCCTCAATGCGCTCACTCTGTCACCGGCACTATGTGCTGTGTTCCTTAAAGCTCACGGCGATGACTCATCCCTTAAGGAGCGAATGGGCAAGGCTTACAGTGCAGCCGCTGATGCAGTTGTGTCAAACGGTAAGCGTCGCTTCACTCTCAATATGCCCCCGCTTGTAACATTCCTGTTCCTTGCCGCTACAATCACCTTCATGGTGCTTGGATGGTACAATATCGAGCATCCTGTTAAGCTCGTGATTGCTACAATTGTTGCGATTATAACCATCATGGGTATCTTCAACAAGCGATTCCACAAGGGATTTGATAAGGGATTCGGACGAATTCTTAAGGTTTACAATAAGTTCACCTCATTCTTCATCGGTCACAAGCTCCTTTCATTAGGTATCGTTGCCGGTGCGGTGGCTTTGCTTGTTTGGCTTATGAGTATAACAACCTCCACTCTCGTGCCGAGTGAGGATACCGGAACACTCTTCTGCATGGTGGATATGCCTCCGGGCACATCTCAGGAGCGTACTGAAGAGGTGCTTGATCAGCTTGACAATATTCTTGCTCAGGTTCCCGAAATTCAGTATCGTCAAAAGATTGCCGGCTACAGCTTCCTTGCCGGTCAGGGCGCTACTTACGGTACATTCATCCTCAAGCTCAAAAATTGGGAGGACCGTAAGCAGGCAGACCAGACTTCTGATGCTATTCTCATGAAACTTTATGGAATGACCTCGGTTATTAAGGACGGACGTGTGATGATTTTCGCTCCTCCTATGATTACCGGTTACTCAATGACAAACGGTTTCGAGCTCAAGATGCAGGATAGAACCGGTGGCGATGTTAATGAATTCTTCGGTGTTGTTCAGGCGTTCCTTGCCAAACTTAACGCACAGCCGGAGGTTCAGGTGGCATATACCACCTTCAACCCCGCATTCCCCCAGTATATGATTGATATCGATGCTGCCAAAGCAAAACAGGCGGGTATATCTCCGAGAGATATCCTCACCACACTGCAGGGCTACTATGGCGGTATGTATGTGTCAAACTTCAACCGATTCGGTAAGATTTACCGTGTGATGATGCAGGCAGCTCCCGAAGCGCGTGTTAGCCCCGAAACACTTTCGGCTATAAAAGTGCGCAACGGCAGCGAGATGGCTTCAGTTGAAAACTTTGTCACTCTCACCAAGGTATATGGTCCTGACTTGCTCAACCGATTCAATATGTTCCAGTCTATCTCTGTTACAGGTCAGCCCGCTCCCGGTTACTCTTCCGGTCAGTGTCTCGCAGCGGTTGAGCGTGTAGCGGCTGAAACACTTCCCGCAGGCTTCGGCTATGAGTACTCCGGTATGACACGTGAGGAGGCGTCTTCAGGTGCGGGTTCAACCACCGCGATTATATTCGGACTCTGTCTTCTCTTCGTGTATCTGCTTCTTTCAGCACAGTACGAGAGCTACATTCTGCCATGGGCGGTTATTCTGTCTATCCCCTTCGGTCTTATGGGTACCTTCATCTTCGCCCAGATTTTCGGAGTGACAAATAACATCTACTTGCAGATTGCACTCATCATGCTTATAGGTCTTCTCGCTAAAAACGCAATTCTTATCGTAGAGTTTGCGGTTGAGCGCCGCCACACCGGCATGTCTATCGTCAATGCGGCTATTCAGGGTGCATCAGCCCGTCTCCGCCCGATTCTCATGACCTCTCTCGCAATGATTATCGGTCTTCTGCCAATGATGTTCGCCACCGGTGCGGGTGCAAACGGTAACCGCGCGCTCGGCACAGGTTCTATCGGCGGTATGCTTATCGGTATGATTCTGCAGGTACTCATCGTGCCCGCTCTGTTCGTGCTCTTCCAGAAGATTCAGGAGAAAATTACTCCGCTCAAATGGGAGGATACCGATAACGAAGGCATCGAAAGCGAAATTGAACAGTATTCGCGTTAATCAACAGTAGTTCATAACACGATTTCAAATGAAACTGAATAAAATAGCAATTGCAGCAGCATTAGTAAGCGCCTCTGTGGCGTTTACAGGCTGCAATATGTACGGCAAATTCAAAATGCCGGAAAATTCCTCGCTAGGTCAGGAGTATGCCAAGGCTGTTAAAGAGGAGGTTGACTCCACTACATTCGGCAATCTCAAATGGCAGCAGGTTTTCACCGATCCGACTCTTGTTGACCTGATTTATCAGGCACTTGACAATAACAAGGATCTCAAAAATGCCAAGCTTAATGTTGACATTGCACACGCTCAGCTTCTTGGCGCAAAGCTGTCATATTTGCCCTCTCTTGCATTTACGCCTAACGGAGCGGGAGCGAAATATGCTTCAAATTCTTTCTCATGGACATATCAGCTGCCACTCGCTGCAAGTTGGGAAATTGATGTGTTCGGTAAGATTCTGAATAGCAAGCGCGGAGCAGCGGCAAGTTATCAGATGAGCATGGATTATCAGCAGGCGGTGCGCTCTCAGATTATCGGTGCGGTTGCCAATACCTACTACTCACTTGCTGCTGTGGAAAGCCAGCTGGCTCTCAGCCGAAGCACTGCCGAGCTCTGGAAGCAGAATGTGAAGACTATGAAGGATTTCAAGGAAGCGGGACGAGTAACAGAGGCTGCGGTGGTTCAGAGCGAGGCTCAGTACTACAGCATTCTCGCTTCAATCACCGACCTTGAAACTCAGCTCGATGCGGTAAACAATACAATGTCTCTTCTCATGAACGTGATGCCTCAGAAGTGGGTAGTTTCACCGAACGCTTCTCTTGAAGCTCCGGAAATACTCCGCGAGGCCATTCCTATGAAGGAGCTGGCTGCACGTCCTGATGTGAGAGCGGCAGAGCAGAGCCTTGCGGTTGCTTACTATACC
>CAMWUZ010000118.1 GCA_947177595.1 uncultured Porphyromonadaceae bacterium
TCCTGATTCTTGTCCTGATCCTGATTTTGATCTTTGTTTTGGTCTTTGTTCTGATCCTGATTCTGTTGCTCTTTCTGCTTCAATTGAGCAAGTCTCAGATTCTCGCGTGCTTTGTCATCATCGGGATTACGGCGTAAGGCATTTTTATACAGCTCAATACTTTTACCGTAGTCCTGAGCATTAAACGCGATATTGCCGAGATTGTAGAATGATTTGGAAGAAAGCATCCGGTCTGTACCATTAGAGGCGAGATTCTGCAACAACTGGGTTGCGGTTGCAATCGGACTGTTACCGTTGTTCGGGTCTGATGAACCAGACTGACGGAGAAGTGATGCTGCAAGATTAAACTGGGCTATTTCGCTCGAGGGGAGTGCCTCAAGAGCTTTTCGATAAGCCACTTCCGCCTCCGCATAGCGCTTCGCATAATAGAGCTTATTGCCCTCTCTTATATAGTTTCTCTCATGCTTGGTTGTTGTCACCTCCTGATTATTACCGACATCTTGGGATGTTGCACCGCCGGATGCAAACGGAACTCCGGTGATAAAAAGAGAACATACCAATATTTTATTTATCTTTTTCATTACTTGTTTTCTTGGTAAAGAAGTTAATATCGCGCAGCCATACAATCTTGCTATATGACAAAACACCGTCAATCACAAGGAATATCAAAGCGATAAGTGCCGCAATCGGAAACAATTCATTAGCCGCCGAAACCGCAGCTTTACGTCGATATTCGGTCTTGGCAAGTTTATTTAACTGAGCATCTACATCACCGACAGCCGATGAAGATGTGCCTGAAACATATATGCCTTTGCCGGCTTTGGCTATGTCCCTTGCCATCTCCTCATTTAGCGCGGTGTGGACAACATTGCCGTTGTAGTCTTTCATATATTCCGAAGAGCCTTTGCGCAATGGTATGGGAGCACCTTTACCGCTGCCGATACCGATTACGTCAACCTCCACACCTGCATCAGCAGCCATTTTGGCAACTTCGGTAGCGTTATCTTCAAAATTTTCACCGTCAGTGATAAGCACAATGGCTTTTCTGAAATCCGATTCGGGTGTGAACGAATTAACCGCCATTTCAAGAGCCGCACCGATAGCAGTACCCTGGGTCGGCACCATTTCGGTATTTATGTCGTTGAGAAACATTTTTGCCGAAATATAGTCGGATGTGATAGGCAACTGAGTATATGCATCCCCGGCAAAGACAATAAGACCGACCTTATCATCGCTCATCTTGTCAATCAGTTTTTCCAAAATGAGTTTCGCTCTCTGCAGGCGGCTCACACCGCCGGGATCGTCGGTGGCTGATGCCAGCATGGAGTTTGATACATCCACGCAGAGCATAACTTCGATGCCTCTCGCAGTCTGTTCCTCCTCTGTTTTTGTATCACCGGTAGGAGTGTATGGACGAGCCAACGCTATTATAATGAATGTCATGGCACAAAGGGCAAGAATCGTCTTGACCCAACCCATATATTTTGACGCATCCGGCATAAGTGGAGCCAAAACAGAGAGTTTGCCAAACTTATCCAGCGAGCGTTTTCTCCACACTCTGCTCAATCCATACAAGAGCGCGAGACATGGAACTATCAAGAGTAAATATAGCAGATGCGGATATGCAAAACTAATCATAGGATAAAACTTTTGATTAATGTCTATGGTCGTGAGCGTAGCACGGTATTTCTCATCACAAGTTCAAAAACAAGTAATCCGAAAGCCAGCCATGCCCACGGCATATAATCATCTTCGGTGTGAGAATAGTTCTTAACATCGAGAACACTCTTTTCAAGAGAATCAATCTCTTCAAAGATTTCTGCAAGCACGTTGTTTCCGGTAGCGCGGAAATATTTACCACCGGTAGTGGAAGCAATGGTTTTAAGGGTAGCCTCATCTATCACTACCGGCATATTCACATATTCTATTCTGCCGAAAGCATTCTCGGTTGGATAAGGCGCCATACCGTTTCTGCCTATACCGATAGTATATACCTTGATACCGAGTTTCTTAGCTATTTCGGCAGCAGTTAGCGGAGCCACATTGCCGGTGTTGTTAGAACCGTCAGTTAGCAGAATGATACTCTTGGACTTGGCTTTACCCTCCTTTATTCGGTTGATAGAGGTGGCAAGTCCGTCACCAATCGCCGTATTATCCTGAAGCATACCCATCTTTATGTCATGGATATAATTCACCAGCAGCGAGCGGTCGGTAGTCATCGGCACGGCGGTAAAACTCTCACCGGCGAAGATCACAACCCCGATATTATCATTTTCTCTTCCGGCAACAAACTGAGCGGCAACATTCTTAGCCGCCTCGAAGCGATCGGGCTTGAAGTCTCGTGCAAGCATACTTGTAGAAATATCGAGTGCGAGAATGATGTCTGTACCCTGAGTGTTTGAAGTGCTCCATTTGTCCTGCACCTGCGGACGGGCAAGAATGATTATGAGGCAGGCTATAATGGCGCATCTCACCAAAAACATTCCATGCAGCAGATACGCCCTGAACGGTCTTCCTATCCGGGAATAGGGAGATGAAGTGGATATCGAGAGCGAGGCATAGTTTTTATTTCTGCGGAAAATATACCATGCGGCATAAGGAATCAGCAGAAGTAAGAACCACAGATATGACGGATGTGCAAAAATCATAATAATCAGTTGTTTGATTTTTTAGGTGATGCCGGTTCAGACTCATCGGCAGACTGACTTTCCGGTTCAGGAGTCGGCTTTGTATCCTCAACAAACTGAAGAGCGGAGCGGAACGCGGCTGTATTGTCGTCAGGTAGTGGACGCACTTTCGCAAACTTCACGAAGTCAGCGGTTTCCAGAATGGCACTCATATATTTTTTCGGCACTCTGGTTTCTTCATTGCTATTCAGGGATCTGAGAATCTGCGAAGATGTCATTTCCATAGCGTTGATTCCAAAACGTGAATCCAGATAGTTTCTGAGAATATCGGTGAGACGGGTATAGAATTCCTTTTCTTCTCCGCGCTCACACAATTTTGCCGCGTGCAGCTCGTCAAGTTGTTTGATAGCAAGCTCGTAAGGCGGAACCGGCTTCGGCGTATGTACAAGCGGTAATTTGCCTTTACGTATATAAGCGAGATATATATAAAGCCCTGCTGCAATGACTATCAGCGCAATAAGTATCCACAGACCATAGTCTGTCATCCAATCCGGCAGGAAATCAAAAACGTGTCGGGGAGGAGTGATAACATCGGCGTAGTCATGGACTGTAGCCATAGAATCCACATCAACCGGTATGACTTTAAGCGCCGGACGATTGCTCTGCGCCACTGTTTCATCCTGAACATACAGAACCGGTGGAAGAGTGTATAAACCGGAGTCAAACGCCTGAAGTATAAGCTCCTGACGCAACAGCTTTCTTCCATTTCCCAGATCGGTGACTACCGGATCCGAAATAGAAGCTACTTCAACATCACGCCATAGGGTGTCCGGCACAATGATGCCACCGTTTTCGTTCAGCTCTCCTACAACTTCAACATGGAGAGGGGTCTGGCGTCCCATAATAATATATGCGGAGTCAAGTGCCACTTTCACATCGATTTTCTGAGGCGCTGCCTCTGAAAAAAAAGCGGTACACAAGACTGTGCCTATAAACATCAGGAATTTGATACGATTATTCATATACGGTTCAATTAGCGTGCCGCTCTCCGGCGGAAAAGCGACATCAATGCTTTGACATAATCCTCGTCGGTGGCTACAGACACTGAATCAACCCTGCATCTGCGCATTGTTTCATTCATTGTCTGCTGGCGTTCGTACCACCACTTTACGAGTGCCTTTCTGGTGGAGGAGAGCGAGGTGTCTATCCATCTCTCTCTTCCGGTTTCAAGATCCTTAACACGCAGAAGTCCTATGTCGGGTATCTGCGTATCTCGCTTGTCATATATCTGAATGCCTATGAGGTCATGCTTGTTTGACGCAACAGACATTGCAGTGTAATAATCCTTTTCATCAATGAAGTCAGAAATGAGAAAAGAGGTGGTTCTCTTTTTCAGCGCGTCGGTGAAATATTTTAGCGCCATGGCTATATCAGTGCCTTTGCTCTCGGGCGTGAAATCAAGCAGTTCTCTGATAATGAAAAGAATATGTTTCTTTCCTTTTTTGGGAGGGATAAATTTCTCTATTTTGTCTGAGAAAAAGATTACTCCGATCTTATCATTGTTCTGTATCGCCGAGAAAGCGATTGTTGCCGCAACCTCGGCTATCATCTCACGCTTGTCCTCACCGACGGCACCGAAGAGACGGCTTCCCGAAACATCAACCAGAAGCATGACGGTCAACTCACGCTCCTCTTCATACACCTTTACATAAGGGTGATTATGGCGCGCGGTGACATTCCAGTCGATATCTCTCACATCATCGCCATACTGATACTCGCGCACCTCGGCAAAGGTCATGCCTCGACCTTTGAAAGCTGTGTGATATTCGCCGGCGAAGATGTTCTGAGACAGCCCCTTGGTTTTAATCTCAATCTTCCTGACCTTTTTTAAAAGATCTGTTGCTTCCATGAAAATATATTATGTTGTTTAGAGCAACCGACAGTTTATCAGGGTACTTCAACCTTGTCAAGAATAGCGGAGATAATTTCGTCGGTAGTGATGTTGTTAGCCTCGGCTTCATAAGAAAGTCCGATTCTATGACGGAGAACATCATGACATACCGCACGAACATCTTCCGGAATCACATATCCTCTCTGATGTAGGAACGCATAGGAGCGTGCCGCTCTTGCAAGACTGATTGATGCGCGGGGAGATGCTCCGAAAGAGATAATATTAACAAGATCCTTCAGATTATAGTCTGCCGGATAACGGGTTGCAAAAACTATATCAACGATATATTTCTCGATTTTCTCGTCAAGATAAATTTTCTCAACCACTTTCTGCGCCTCAATCACCTCTTCAGGTTTGAGAAGCGGCTGCACCTGGGTGCTAACCGGTGAGATGTTCTGGCGTATGATGAGTTTCTCATCTTCTTTGGTAGGATAACCGATGACGACCTTGAGAAGGAAGCGGTCAACCTGCGCTTCAGGCAGGGGATAGGTGCCTTCCTGCTCAATCGGGTTCTGGGTTGCCATTACAAGGAACGGTTCGTCAAGTTTGAAAGTCTGCTCTCCGATTGTTACCTGACGCTCCTGCATAGCTTCGAGCAGTGCGCTCTGCACCTTTGCCGGAGCACGGTTGATTTCATCGGCAAGTACGAAATTAGCGAAGATAGGACCTTTCTTTATCTGGAACTGCTCTTTTTGCACACTATAGACCATAGTACCGGTAACATCTGCAGGTAGAAGGTCGGGAGTAAACTGAATGCGGCTGAATTTCGCATCGATTACCTGTGCAAGAGTTTTGATGGCAAGTGTTTTTGCGAGCCCGGGCACACCCTCAAGCAGCACGTGACCGTTTGCAAGCAAAGCCACGAGAAGTGATTCAACGAGGTGTTTCTGACCGACAATAGTGCGGTCCATACCACGGGTTACAAGATTGACAAAGTCGCTTTTTGAAGCAACAATGTCATTAAGTTCTCTGATGTTTACAGATTCGCTCATGTTTTTATATGAATTTTGTTTCAAAAATCAGTGGCAAAGCAGCTTATAAAGCTGAATTTCGTATATATGACGCAAAATTATATATAATAAACAATGAGTGACTCAGACTGTTCCGTTAATTTTAACTATATATAGTTAATTGAATTATAGTCCGCAATAATTTGATAATAAGTGAATTAGGA
>CAMWUZ010000119.1 GCA_947177595.1 uncultured Porphyromonadaceae bacterium
ACCAACGAATTCGCAGGGTCGGCATTAACTGAATTCTGTAAAAGCAACCGGAAGCAAGGAGCGAACGGATGGAATAATGAAAATCTCGTCGGATCCCACCAATATGACTTTCACCGGTTTGCCGGCAAGCGTCTCATATTCGAGGAGTGACTGCCGGCAAGCACCGCAAGGCGCGATAGGCGCCTTGATTTCGGATCCGTCGGTATCTATCGCAGCAACAGCAATAACCTCAAATGTTGCATCGGGGTAGCGCGAGTGCGCGTAGAAGGCGGCGGTACGTTCTGCGCACAAACCGCTGGGATAGGCGGCGTTTTCCTGATTCGACCCGTATATGATTTCACCATTTGAAAGCAATATCGCAGCCCCGACCCTGAAATGACTGTACGGAGCATAGGAGTTAGCTGTTACAGACCTTGCCGCGTCAACGAGTTTCCGCTCCGTCTCACTAAGTTCGGAATACCGGACTACAGTGAGCGGAACGATTATATCTACTTTTTTCATTCAATTTGTGCGATAAGTGATGTGCTTGGTGTGTCTGTCCCTACAACTTACTTTATTATAAGGGATTTAAGGCGTTCACCGCCGTCCTTGTCATTGACTATAGAGCGGTAATATTTCTCGTCATATCCGGGGAATTCCGGGTAAACGGGCATACCATCCTCCGTACGCTCGAATTTGCCGTCTTTCTCTTTTTTGATATTACCGTCAAGGAATTTCACTAAAAGATAGTCACCGAGGGCACGGTAGCGCTTGGCATAGTCGGCAGTGCGCTCTGCAGTGAATTCATTGAGTGTTTCAGTAGCCTGAGCGGGAGTGAGTTTGCCGACTTTTTGTATCAGTGACGGAATTTCAGCGTGTATAGAATCTTCAATAGCCGACTGCACTTTGCGAATGTCAGGAATCATCTGAGAGTAGCGGTTATATGCCTGGTTTGCCACATAGTTGTTAATCCAAAATGCGCTTTCCCAAGAAAGATTATACAGATCTCCGTTTCCGACCGCAAATTCGTGAGGTACAGCGTCAGCACCGTTGAATACCGGTATATATACGCAGGTATTTGCGTCATCCACTCCAAACCAGAGAATGCCTTTCATCGGATTGGGATTTCTCTCATTCATCTGGCTGACGAACGAAAATCCTGTCTGCTGTGTGGCAATCGCTCTTTCATGGGTATATTCGGTATCATCCACCATATAGGTGAGAGGACGCCAACGGTAGGGAACTTTATAAGGACCGGCGCCGATATCCTTAGTCATATCCATGGGAGTGTCTTCGAAATGGTCTCTCATCATAGCCTGCATATCCCTTACAGATACCGGTTCGGAAGGTTTAATCCAAAGGGGTAGAGGCGCGCCCTCTCCTTTAAGCACCCAGTCAAGATAATTATCCACATTGCCGGCATGTTTGTTGTAAAAAGCCCACACCCTACCGTCACAACCTCTTAACGCGCCACCGTCAAGTTCTGCATAAGCACGGGAAAAACTGAAATCTTCATCCTTGCCGTTGAAATATCCTTTTTTCCTCGCAAATTCAATCACATCAGGTGAGTAAATTGTCTCCGGGTCATTGAGAGGAAAGGTGTGTATGCGGGAGTGGTTGGCGTGTCCGCTGATACAATCATCAGGCACTCTTCTTGCAACCCAAACCGCCCCTTTGTCATCCTTGCCTTTGCCGATGAGCTCCATAATCCATGCTTCGTTTGCATCGGCAATCGAAAAGCTCTCGCCGCTGCTTGCATAACCATAGTCTTTCACGAGGTCAGTCATCACTTTGATTGCCTCACGCGCTGTTTTTGCTCTCTGGAGGGTGATATAAATGAGTGAGCCGTAGTCAATGAGTCCGGAACCTTCGAGTTCGGGTCTTCCTCCCCAGGTGCTTTCGGCAATGGTGAGACCGTGCTCATTCATATTGCCGAGAGTACGATATGTATGAGGAACTTCGGGTATTTCTCCGAGCGGTTTGCCTGTGTCCCATTCAACAACCGCGCGCATGGAACCGGGGGCATGGTCGGCTGCCGGCTGATTGTATAGTTCGCCGTATAATGTGTGGGAATCCGCGGCATAAGTGATTATAACGCTGCCATCGGTTGTAGCTTTTTTGCCTGCGATGAGGCTGGTACACGCAAATGCGGCCGGAGCAATAGTGATAATAGCCGAAGCAATAAGTGTTCTGATATTCATTTGTTGAGTTGCCAGTGGGCAAAAAATAATGGTTTATAAGATTATATAGCCGCTTGTATCATACTCACCACTATGGGTCTGAGTCCGGTGAAGAAGCATTCAACGGCTATGACCATAAGGATTAGCCCCATCAGGCGCATCATCACATTATTACCGGTTTCTCCTATTACTTTAACCAAACGGGTCGATGCTCTGAGAATGAAATAGGTGATAACATAGATTAATCCGATACTCGCAATGAGCACAATGCGGAGAGTCCAGGTATTGGCATCATCCATCAGCATGATTCCGTTTGCAATCGCACCGGGTCCACAAAGCAGGGGAATAGCAAGCGGGGTGATGGAGATATCTTCCACGTAGGTTTTGATTTCTTCCTCTTTAAGCTTTATGTGGGTGAATTTAGCCTGAAGCATATCGTATCCTATTTTCAGGATAATGATTCCTGCCGCAATTCTGAATCCATTGGTGGAGATGCCGAAAAACTTGAAGAGAAATTGTCCGGCAAGGGTGAACGTCACTAATGTGATGAAAGATAGGATAGTAGCGCGTCTGACAATCTTTGCTCTTTGCGCCTCATCCATGCCGGATGTCATGGTTAGAAACACCGGCATGGTACCCAATGGGTTTGCGAGGGTAAAGAAAGATGTAAGGCAAATGAATGCGAAAGGTAACACAGAAGTGTCCAACATCGATGCCGTATTTAGAATTCAGCGTTGTTTGGGGTTCTCGGGAACGGAATGACATCACGGATGTTTGTCATACCGGTAACAAAGAGCACAAGTCTCTCGAATCCGAGTCCGAATCCACTGTGAGGTACAGTGCCAAATTTACGGGTGTCGAGATACCACCACATATCTTTCATCGGGATATTCATTTCCTCAATGCGGGTGAGTAGCTTGTTGTAGTCGGCTTCTCTCTCCGAGCCGCCGATAATCTCACCGATTTTAGGGAAAAGAACGTCCATTGCGCGGACAGTCTTGCCGTCATCATTCAGCTTCATATAGAAAGCCTTGATGTCTTTAGGATAGTCGGTGAGGATAACCGGACGTTTGAAGTGCTCTTCAACGAGGTATCTTTCGTGTTCGCTCTGCAGGTCTGTGCCCCATGAAACAGGAAATTCAAATTTTTTGCCGCTTTCCTCAAGTATTTTCACACCTTCGGTATATGTGAGGCGTACAAATTCATCGGCGAGCACCCCTTCAAGTCGAGAAATGAGTTCCGGATCATACATCTGGCTCAGGAATTCAATGTCGTCCTTGCAATGGTCAAGAGCATAACGCACGCAGTATTTTATGAACTCTTCCGCGAGATCCATGTTCTCTTCTATTTCATAGAAAGCCATTTCCGGCTCGATCATCCAGAACTCTGAGAGGTGACGGGGGGTATTTGAATTCTCGGCTCTGAAAGTTGGACCGAAAGTATAAATAGCACCAAGCGCTGTAGCTCCAAGTTCTCCTTCAAGCTGACCGCTGACAGTTAGAGCGGTGGGCTTGCCGAAGAAATCCTGAGAATAGTCGATGGCACCGTCTTCTGTGCGGGGCAGATTATCAAGGTCGAGAGTAGTTACCTGAAACATTGCTCCGGCTCCCTCACAATCGCTTGCGGTGATGAGGGGAGTATTGAGATAAAAGAACCCTTTTTCGTTGAAGAATTTATGAACTGCAAAAGCGAGGGCACTACGCACTCTGAGGATTGCTCCGAATGTATTTGTGCGCGGACGCAGATGGGCTATCTCACGTAGAAATTCAAGTGTATGGCCTTTCTTTTGCAGAGGATAGGCTTCGGGATCGCTTGCGCCAAGAAGTTCAAACGAGTCAGCTTGAATCTCAGTTGTCTGTCCTTTACCCATTGACTCAACGAGCTTGCCGGTGACCTTTATGCTTGAGCCGGTGGTAACACTCTTAAGTTGCTCGTCAGAAAACTTAGCCATGTCAAAAACCACCTGAAGATTCTTGACAGTAGAGCCATCATTGAGAGCAACAAACTGAACGTGTTTGTTTCCACGACGGGTACGCACCCATCCGGCAGTAGTCACTTCCTGCCCGATGAAGGCAGGAGTGAGCAGGTCTGTTATTTTAGTTCTTTTCATTTAAAATTACTTATCCAATATGGTTTACTGAGGGGAATAATCGCTTTCCTTCGCGGTGACCGGAGGACACATGAGCCATACGTCCCCTACAGTGGTCCTGTAAATGTCAATTATTCAAAAGAGCCCATTTTGAGGAAGTTTACCTCTTCCTGAGTGAGGTAGCGCCAACGACCTCTGGGGAGGTTCTTCTTGGTAAGTCCGGCAAAGTAAACTCGGTCAAGTTTGGTTACATAATATCCAAGGCTTTCAAAGATACGGCGCACGATGCGGTTTCTGCCTGAGTGAATCTCGATTCCCGCCTGATTTTTGTCGGTATCGGTAGCATAACTGATAGCATCGGCATGGATAGGTCCGTCCTCAAGCTCGATTCCATCGGCAATCTTCTGCATATCCTCTTCGGTGATATCCTTGTCGGTCCATACATGATAGATTTTCTTCTTGATATATTTGGGGTGGGTGAGCTTTGAGGCAAGGTCTCCGTCGTTGGTGAGGAGGAGCACTCCGGTGGTATTTCTGTCAAGGCGTCCTACAGGATAGATGCGCTCGTTGCAAGCACCTTTTACAAGATCCATAACTGTGAGGCGACCGTTGGGGTCATCACTGGTAGTAACGCAATCCTTCGGTTTGTTGAGAAGGATATAGCATTTGTTTTCCAGTGTCACAATCTTTTCATCATATTCAACAGTGTCATTGTGGCTGATTTTTGTACCGAGTTCGGTAACAACGTTTCCATTGACCTTGACGAGACCCTGCTGGATGAAGTTGTCAGCTTCTCTACGTGAGCAGATGCCGGCATTCGCCATGAATTTATTCAGACGAATCTGTTCGTTTGGATCGGGAATAGGCATCTCATACTCCACTCTTTTGGGACGCGGGGTGAAACTCTTTCCTCCATGAGGCATTCCGAACTGGTTGTGACGCATCTGAGGACGGCGGTTGCCACCCTGATTGTTGTATCCGCCCGGACGGTTCTGGTTATTGTAACCGCCCTGACGGTTATTGTATCCTCCCTGTCGGTTCTGATTGTTGTAACCGCCCTGGCGATTGTTGTATCCTCCCTGACGGTTCTGATTATTGTAACCGCCCTGATTGTTGCGGGGAGCATATCCGCCCTGTCGGTTCTGATTATTGTAACCGCCTTGATTGTAGCTATTCTGGCGGTTGTAATTGTTCTGTCTGTTGTAGTTGTTCTGACGATTATATCCGGTGCCGCGGTAGCCGGGCTGATATCCGGTGGTATTCTCGCCGTTTTCAGTCATCGCTGTGGTGTCGGTATCTCCTTCGGCATTCTGATTGCGGGGGGTGTAGTTTTGTCTCGGCTGGTAATTGCTGTAGCCGTTGCCACCCTGATAACGGTTGTTTGAGTAATATCCGTTCTGTCGATTATTATACCCGTTTTGTCTGGGACGATAATTATCCTGACGGAAGTCGTTGCTTTCAGCAGACTGTGCTGCATCAGTACCAGTG
>CAMWUZ010000120.1 GCA_947177595.1 uncultured Porphyromonadaceae bacterium
GTGTATATGACACAGCTGTTTTACGTGTGCCTGACGAAAGCGTTGACGACTACAAGGCTTCGGACGGCTGGAAGAACTTCTTCTATATTTTCGGCGTAAGCGAGATTCACCCGATAGATATTGAAATGGAGCTTCCCGACCTCGAACTCACCGAGGGCGAGACAGCCACACTGAAAGCTATTATCACTCCCGAAAATGCGACAGACAAAACTGTTACCTGGAGTTCAAGTAATGAGGCGGTTGCTACAGTAAGCGCAACAGGCTTGGTTACGGCAATCAAAGCCGGAACAGCCACAATAACCGCTTCAACAGCTAACGGTCTTACAGCCACCTGCACCGTGACGGTGAAAGCCAAGCCGGCCGGAATTGATGGGGTTGATAGCGAGGATGTTCAGATTCGGGTTGAGGGTGGCAACATTATCGCGCCGGAGGGGAGCGAGGTATTTGACCTCAACGGAAGGAGAGTCAAACCTACAAATCTTCCGACCGGTATTTACATCGTGTGCATCCCCGGCCCCAAAGCCGTGAAAGTCATGGTGAAATAAATACTCTGATACGCACCAATATTAGCGGGGAGGCGGTTTTTGCCTTCCCGCTAATCTATTTATGCTGACCCTAAAGACCTTAAGCACCTTAAAGACCCTAATAATATTCATTTCCCCCCAATAATGGAGCTTCGAAGAAGCAACTGTCAAAGAAATTCGCTAAATTCGCTGAATATTACACCCTGTCAATAAAAATATTCAATCGATATAATATCATGTGGAGAATTTGTGTGTTTGCATCAGTATTGTTTGCCAGTTGTATGTGTTACGGGCAAACCGTTTTCAATATGAGTGATTTCGGCATCAAACCCGGTGCGAAAACTGACTGTACCGTCAAAATGGCGAGGGCACTTGAGAAAATTGCCGAGCAGACCGGTAAACATGACGTTATTCTGAATTTTGAATCCGGTACATATAATTTTTACCCGGAAAAGTCTGTAAAAAGAAACTATTATATCTCCAATCATGATCAGAGCGATTTCAAAAAAGTAGGTATAGACATCTCGGGTTGGAAAAATCTGACAATCAATGGAAACGATACCAAACTGATATTTCACGGAAGAATGCTTCCGGTTGCCATTGTCAATAGCATGAATTGCACCTTGACCGGAATGAGTATTGACTTTGAAGACACTCAGATCTGTCAGGTAACGGTAGTATCCAACAATACCGAGGGGCTCACTTTCAAGGTTGACGGCAACTGCCGCGGTTATGTCAACAAGCAAGGACGGTTCATCGTGAAAGGCTACGACTGGGAGGTCGCACCCGGCTCCGCCATAGCTTTCGAGCCTGACAGCCACCGGATGGTGTATCGCAGCAGCGATGTATGGGCTCCCTTAGACAGCGTGATAACTTTAAGCGGCGGACTTTATCGCGCTCCCAAGTGGAAAAACGGTCAGTTGCAACCGGGAACCAAACTTGCATTACGCTCATGGGCGCGTCCAAACCCCGGAATATTTTTAAGCGAGAGTGTCACCACCTGTCTGAAAAACATCAAGGTGCACTATGCCGAGGGAATGGGTCTTCTGGCTCAGCTATGTGACAACATCAGTCTTGACGGTTTCTCAGTTTGTCTCCGTGAAGATAATGACTGGCGCTATTACACCACTCAAGCAGATGCCACTCATTTCTCAGGATGTAAGGGGCATATATCATCTGTCAACGGTCTGTATGAGCACATGATGGATGATGCGATAAATGTACACGGCACATATCTTAAAATCATCGAACGCATTGACAATCATACTGTCATCGGAAAATATATGCATCCTCAGAGCTATGGTTTCAAGTGGGGTGAACCGGGAGACAGTGTTCAGTTTGTAGCAAGCCGCACAATGGATTTGACCGGACAGTCAAATATAATTGCCTCCATATCTCCGTATGACCAAAACGAAATCACAGGCGCCAAACTTATGAAAGTGACTTTCAGAGAACCGTTGGACAGCGTCATATCACCGGAAAACAGCTGCGGAATGGAAAACCTGACATGGACTCCAAGCGTAGAGTTCAACCATAATGTCGTGAGAAACAACCGTGCCAGAGGCAGTTTATTTTCAACTCCCAAAAAGGTAGTTGCCATGAACAACCTCTTTGACCACACCAGCGGCACCGCGATATTGCTTTGCGGCGACTGCAACGGCTGGTATGAAACCGGAGCCTGCCGCGATGTCCTGATAAAGGACAACCGATTCGTCAATTCACTCACAAGCTTGTTTCAGTTTACTGAAGCGATTATCTCAATCTATCCTGAAATTCCTGATCTTCGCAGTCAGAATGGCTATTTCCACAGCGGTATAACCATTGAAGGAAATAGATTCGAAACCTTTGACAATCCGGTCCTGTATGCGAAATCGGTAGATGGAATCAGTTTCCGCAATAATATAGTTGTGAAAAACAGCGATTATCCAGCCTTCCACCGAAACCGATTCACTTTCAGATTCCAGAGAGTGAAGAACGCCACCATAGAGCAAAACAATATCGAGAATCCAAGCATGAGTATCGAATAGCTACAACAAAAATCAGCATCCCATAATGGAATGCTGATTTTTGCTACTTATTTAACTTGATTATTTCTTTGATTCGAGGTAGGCGGCATGATACTCGTCAAGAATTTTGCGGATAGCCGCACCAATCTTCAGGTATGCATCATCATCAAGATTTGCGAGTGAAGCTCTTACCGACCATTCGGGACCGTCAAAGCCATCACCGTTAAGAAGCACTATCGATGTCTCATTGGCAAGACGGAGCACAAAGTCAAGAGGCAGATAGTTTTCTCTCATATACTTAGCAAAGTCCTCGCCATAGAACTTCTTCGCCCACACCATCATATCGATTTCACTGTAGTAGCCCGCGCGGTTAGGATCCGGCTGCAATGTGAATCCGGTGGTGCTCCACAGATTGCTGAGACGGTGATGAATCATATTGATCAGCTTAGGCTGAATATCCTCCCGGTGCAGGAATGCAAATGCCGAGAAGAGCGCCATCTGAATCTGCTGCGGAGTTGACAGACCGGCTGTATGGTTTAGAGCCACAAGACGGCTGTCGGCAACCAGACGGTCGATAAATTTCAGCTTTCTGGGTTCAAGGGTCAGCGACCTGTATCTTTCATCAAGCTCTTTCTTCTCATTTTCGGGAAGCTCCGAGATGAGTTTGTCAAACACATTGTCAGGTCTGAGCGCCATAGCCGCCACTCTCCAGCCGGTAGCTCCAAAGTATTTCGAGAATGAATACAGGCAGATAGTGTTGTATGGCAACACATACATCAGAGACTTGAAACCTTTGATAAATGTACCGTAAACATCATCGGTGATAATCATCAGATCAGGATTATCCTTTTTCACAACATCCACAATCTGGTCAAGAACATCCTGCGCCATGCAAACGCTCGGCGGGTTAGACGGGTTGGTTACGCATACCACCTTGACAGCCGGGTCGCGGAGCTTGTCAATCTCCTCTTTGTCATACTGCCAGTCATGATAGCCGTCTTTCTCAACCTTGTTAGCGCTCACATACACTATCTCGTAACCGAACTCTGCAAGCTCCGGAATTTCGAGATATGGAGTGAAACAAGGTGTGAGAAGCGCTATCTTATCACCCTTTTTAAGGAGTTTATTGGCTTTCAGCGAGTCAAACATATAGCACATTCCGGCGGTGCTCCCTTCGGTTGCGAACAGATCATACACAGTATCATCACCTTCACCACCCATTGCCCAACGAAGATATTCACGGGTAATAATCTCGGTATATTTCAGTATTCTCGGAGGAGTCGGATACTGGTCACCGATAATACCGTCAACGAGTTCGAATACAAAGTCATCAGGATCGGCTTTAAGGTCACCGGTAACATGAGTATAGAAATGGCGGAGCACCTTACCACCGATTTCATCCTTATGACGGTCAAGGAATTCTTCAAATCTTGAGGCTATTCCATCCTGAACAGGCATACCTACAATTCCCCACTTCTCGTCATAGGCGTTTCTGTCAACCTCCTCCATGGCAAAGTCACCGAGAAGGAAAAACGCTTTACGGGGATAGCTGAGAATCCAGTTAGGATTACCACGACCTGCATTCAAAAAAGTTGCTGTTGACCGACGTGCTCTTTTTTCAGCCAGCTCTATGAGTGTTCCTTTGATTTCAAAGGGACTCATTGCCGACAATTTCCTCTGAAAGGACTTACTTTCAGGATTTATTTCTTTCTGATTCATAATAATATAAGTATTTTATGATAGTGTATATATACTTGTCATTAAACAGTCATCAGCACAATAGCCACACCCATCAGAATGAGGAGTGTATTGCCGATAGCGTATGTGACCGTGTAGCCGAGCGCAGGCACAGTGCTGCCGATTGCATCCTGTACGGCTCCGAGGGTTGCAGTGGTGGTTCTTGCACCGGCAGTACATCCGAGATTCACAGCCGGACGGAACTTAAACACTTTCGCTCCAAGAAACATTGCAATGATAAGAGGTACCGCCGTTGCTAATATTCCAACAAAGAACACAGAGAATCCGACCTGTTGCAGACCGCTCACGAATGAAGGACCCGAGGTAATGCCTATAACGGCGATAAACATATTAAGTCCGAGGTTATTCATCACCCAAACGGCGGGTTTAGGAATTCTTCCGAATGTCGGGTGCTTGGAGCGCAGCCAACCGAAAATAAGACCTGAAATCAATGCGCCGCCACTGGTAGATAAACTGATGGGAACACTGCCGGCATGAATGGTGAGAACTCCGACAAGACAACCGAGGAAAATGCCAAGTCCAACCGTTACCATATCGCTTGCAACCGTGGGCTTATCCACATATCCTATCTGAGGACCGGCTTCAGCGACCTCTCTCTCAAGACCGACAATAGTGAGAGTATCGCCGGCAACAAGTTTTGTTTTTGCAAATACCGGGATATTGACACCCGCACGGCTAATGGATTTAATAGAAATACCATACATAAACTTTTGGGCTCGTAGCTCATCGACTGTCATACCACCGACCTTTTTCTTAGCTACCATTACATCAATCTGTTCAGCCGGGAAATTCAGCAGATCGGCATCATTGACCTCCTCGCCAATCCATTTTTCATCACCGATAATTGCCTCTCTTCTGCCTGACAAAACTATTTCATCGCCATTAGCAATCTTCAGATCAGATGACGTTTCAACTATCTCGCCATTTTTACGTACTCTTTCAACAAAAAGCCTTCTGCCCTGCTCCATAAGATGATTTTCAATCTCATCAACGGTGCGAGGTGTTGCAAAAAACTCGTTGTCAATCTTATATGCTCGGAAAGCAACCGGACGGTTTGCGGTAATGAAGGCAGGATCGGAAGTAACACTGCTGGCATTCAACTCCTTCTCAAGGGCTTTGGTATCCTCCTTGACTTTAGCGAGACCGCCAAGCATTTTCGGACCGATCCAGCTCACAATCCAAGCGGAGCCGATTGTTCCGAATATATAACATACCGCATAGGTTACAGGCACTATATCAGTCCAGTTCTTTTTGTCAGCCGCCGAAGCGCCGAGAGAATTAATGGTGTCGATTCCGGCACCGATCGCAGCGCTCATAGTCTGTGCGCCGGCGTACACACCGAGGGTTTCACCGGCATCATATCCCATAAACTTGCAGGCTATCCATGTACAGAGCAAGCACAGCACACACA
>CAMWUZ010000121.1 GCA_947177595.1 uncultured Porphyromonadaceae bacterium
AGCCGATCTACTGTGCTTCAATCAGGCAGCAAGAGCGTAGTTATTTTCGCCATTTAAAACTTTTGATGTCAGAGATTAAAGAGCGCAGCCATCGTTGCTCTGCATGCTTACACACCACCTCTACACGCTGTCAAAGCCAGTCAGCCCCATAGATTTGATGGTAACGGGGTGCAAAGATATAACAAATGTCAGAGCAAATGTACTTGTATGGTCATATTTTTCCGCCATTTTTATAATTTTAGGTGAAAAAAGCTGCTTTTTATTCTGTTGAGCCTCTAATAATCATTAAAATAGTGGCATCGGTTTGGCTGGCGCGCTGATTTGTATTAATTTTGCATCGCATAAAAATACGATATTATATTGAAAAATTTCATAACCCGTTCCAAATCTCCCTCTCTCTGGCTGTCGATAATTCCTGTTGCAGTCCTGCTGATTTCAATTCTTGGTATGATTTTAGTATGCGGCGCATCTCTTATTCAGGATTACAGCTATGTGATTCTCCTTGGCGCGGCGGCGGTATGCGTGATCCTGTCGCTGATATTTACCAACCGCAAGAAATCGACACTTTATCTCGGAATAGTCAAGAGTGCCGGACAGATTCTTCCGGCGGTTCCGATTCTATTATTTATAGGAACACTCAGTGCTACATGGATGCTGAGCGGAGTGGTTCCCGCACTGATAGATTACGGTCTCGGTTTTCTAAATCCTAAGGCTTTTCTGTTTACAACCTGTGCCGTATGTGCTGTTGTATCGGTAGTGACAGGAACATCATGGACAACAATAGCCACTATCGGTGTGGCTTTTATGGGCATCGGAACAGTGCTCGGCTATAATCCGGCATGGATAGCCGGTGCTGTTATTTCCGGAGCATATTTCGGAGATAAAGTGTCGCCGCTGAGTGACACTACAGTGCTTGCCGCAGCTACTACCGGGGTGGATCTCTTCACCCATATAAGGTATCTTATGCTGACAACCGTTCCCGCTATGACAATAGCTCTTGTTGTGTATGGTATAGTGGGATTTTTTACCGATACGGTGAGCGCGGAAAACGCCCTGCATATTAGGGAAGCGATAGAGCAGACCTTCAATATCACCGGTTGGGTGTTGGTGATTCCGGCGCTTACGGCGGTGCTTATTGCCCTGCGGGTCCGCACGGATATGGTGCTTCTGCTCAGTTCTATTTTCGGACTTGCGGGAATGTATATTTTTCAGCCTCATATCGCGGAGGCGCTCGCAGACGGCTCTGACCTGTGGAGCAACATCGCAAGCAGCATTCGTGTTCTTTGCGCTGACACTCAGGTGACTACCGGTGAGCAGGCACTTGATTCCCTTATCGGTACTTCGGGGATGGAGGGTATGCTACCCACGGTATATCTGGTGCTTGCGGCTATGATTTTCGGCGGTGTGATGATTGGCAGCGGTATGCTTTCAACGATTACACACTCAATTACCAAGCGGTTGCATTCTCCCAAGCACCTTGTCAGCACAACGGTTGCGAGCGGTATTTTCCTCAATAGCTGCACAGGTGACCAATACCTCTCGATAATTATCGGCAGCAATGTTTACAAGAACAGCTATAAGCGGGCAGGGGTGAAGCCTCAGCTTCTCGGCAGAACCTTAGAAGATTCGGTATCGGTGACATCCGTACTGATACCTTGGAATTCGTGCGGACTCACACAGAGTGCGGTGCTCGGAGTCGCGACGCTCACATATCTGCCGTTCTGCATCTTCAATATTCTGAGTCCGGTAATGACCCTTGTCATGGCATGGACAGGATGGAAAGTCCGTCCGGCAGGAGTGGTTCAGCCGGCTTGATTGGAATCGCTGTCTCTCTCTTCCCGTTTCTTCTCCCTCATTTTGAGATTGATATGCAGCAACCATATTATCACGAGTGTGGCGCCTATAATGCCGAAATAAAACAGATAGTTTCCGGCAAAGAATTCTCCTCTGCCTAAATAGCTCATCACTCCGAGATATCCGAGCAGAATCAATGGAATAACTACGCTTCTTTTCATGGTTCGGTATTTTCGATTATGGTAGTGAGATATGGCGAGTCCTCCGGTTTGAAATGTCCATCCTTGAGATACCGGTAGATTTTCAGGCAAGCCCATGCATCGATAGACGCATATTTCTGTTGCGCCTCGTTCAGCTCATCCGCCTCCCAGTTGGATAGTCTCTGACCTTTGGATATGCGTTCTCCAAAGAGAATTCCATAGATTTTCTGGAGGCTGGAATCGGCTATCATATAATCTTTTACGAATCCCTGGAGGTCTATGAAGTTTTTAGGCTCGAATTCCGCGCTGCGGTGCATCACAAAAAAGTCGTCTTTGATAGACAGCCCCACTTTAAGCACAGCATCAGTCTCAAGAAATCTCTTCACCGCGCCTTCCACTCCCAGCTTGTTGATTCTGAAAAGCCAGCAGTGCTCTCCGTTGCTCACCTGCATCAGCGCCACATTGTTGGTCTGTCCTTTTCTGAAAGCGGGTTTTGTTTCGGTGTCAAATCCAACTATCGGACTTCTGAGAATTATTTCGAGGGCGGCATCAGCCTGCTCCTGAGTGGTGATGATTGAGATTGTGCCGGGATATGTTACGAGAGGTAGCTGCGCTATCTGATCTTTCGGTATGGTGATGACTGTACGCGTGTTCATTTTATAGAAGGTACGAGTAATACCGGAGTTCCCGGGAAGAGTCGCTCAACATACATTTTCATATATTCCAGTGAATCTTCCGCTATAACGGTATCATAGTCAAAATGAGTGTTATATAGGAGAGAGTGAAGAATCATGCCTCTGGTCTTCAGTGCTTCGAGAGCAAGAATAGTGTGGTTGATGGAACCGAGCTTGCCGTTTGTCACAAGAGCTACCGGCAGATTGTTGGCGAGCGGGAAATCTATTGTCAGGGTTCCCTCATAGTCAAGGGGTACCATGAGTCCTCCAGCGCCTTCAACGAGCAATACATCATAGTTCGTTGCAAGGGTGCGCATCGCCGTCTCTATTTTCCGCAAATCAACCGGTCGGCGGTCTATTTTCGCGGCGAGAGAAGGAGACGCCGGATAAGTATATATCTCGGGGGCGGTCAGACCAGACAGGTCTTCGGGCAGCGAAGCTATGCCCATAATGCTGCGGTGCACCGCAATATCCTCGGAGAAGCCTTCGTTGCCGGTCTGCACGAATTTCATTGTGGCAACCGATTTACCCTCTTCGGCAATCTGCGCGGCAAGCCAACCTGTGGCATAGCTTTTACCGGCGTCGGTGTCGGTGCCGCTTATAAAGATTATATCACCTTCGCCTTGTTTCATTTCTTTCTTTTGGTAGGGGTGGGTTCGTCGGCAAATCTGTTCGGAAAGTCAATTTTAACTTTCGGGTGGGTCATAGCCCATATAATCAGAATCACTCCGGCGAGAATAAACGGTATGCTCAGCAGTTGACCCATATTAAGGGTCATTGTCGCTTCAAAATCCACCTGATCGTTCTTGATGAATTCTATCAGGAAGCGGGGCAGGAATATGCCGATGAAGAATACGCCGAAAATGAGTCCCGGACGCTCCTCGGCATTCTTTTTCCAATACATCCACATAAGCAGGGCGAAGAGAGCGAAGTAGCAGAGCGCCTCATAGAGCTGAGTGGGATGACAGGCAAGCCCTTCATACATCTGGTGCCACTGGCGCGAGCGGATAAACATGAACCCCCACGGCAAATCTGTGGCTGTACCGAAAATTTCGGAATTCATCAGATTGCCTATGCGAATCATTCCGCCTACCAGAGCGATAGGAATGACCAGTCTGTCAAACGTCCAGATAGGACTCTTCTTTGTAGTGAAAATCGAATAAAGAATCACAGCAAGTATGATTCCGATTGTACCGCCATGGCTCGCGAGTCCTCCTTCCCACACCTTGACTATCTCAAGCGGGTGGGCGCTGTAATAGCTCCATTCATAGAAGAACACGTGCCCGAGGCGCGCGCCTATGACTGTTGCGCCGACCACCCACAGCAGCAGAACGCCGAGCCACTTCTCGGGAGCACCCTCGTGGCGGTATATTCTGCCGAGAATGTTGTAGCCGAGAAGAAAGCCGACGGCAAACATAAGCCCGTACCATCTCACGGTGATTGGACCGGAGATGATATCAGGGTTTGCGTTCCAGACTATGAAATCAAGCATAGAATATTAGTAGGCGAAGATGGGATAGTTTTCCATCATATTGTTGACGCGCTTGCGCACATCGGCTATTACTTCCTGATTGTCCGGTGCGGTGAGCACTTCGTCAATCATATCGACAATCTTAGCCATTTCGCCATCCTTCACGCCACGTGTCGTGATTGCGGGAGTGCCGAGGCGTATGCCTGAGGTCTGGAAGGGTGAGCGGGTGTCGAAGGGCACCATATTCTTGTTGGCGGTGATATCGGCTTCAACGAGCGCTTTTTCAGCAACCTTGCCGGTGAGTTCGGGGAACTTGGTGCGGAGGTCAACGAGAATGCAGTGGTTGTCTGTGCCGCCGCTAACAATGTTGTAGCCTTTGGCAATGAGAGCGTCAGCCATGGCTTTGGCGTTTTTCTGTACCTGCAGCTGATATTCCTTGTATTCGGGCTTGAGAGCTTCACCGAATGCGACAGCCTTTGCCGCGATAACGTGTTCGAGCGGTCCGCCCTGCACACCGGGGAACACTGCGCTGTCAAGTAAAGATGACATTTTGCGGAGCTCACCTTTGTTATTGGTCTTTCCGAAAGGATTATCGAAGTCGCGACCCAGAAGAATCAGGCCGCCGCGGGGACCACGGAGAGTCTTGTGGGTGGTGGAAGTAACGATATGGGCATATTTGAGGGGATTGTCAAGCAATCCTGCGGCGATAAGTCCTGCGGGATGTGCCATATCCACCATGAGGATAGCGCCGATTTTGTCGGCAATCTCACGCATACGCTTGTAATCCCACTCGCGTGAATATGCACTGGCTCCGCCAACAATCAGCTTCGGGCGCTCTCTGAGGGCTACTTCCTCCATCTGGTCATAGTCAACTAGACCGGTATCCTTGCTCACATTATATTCGAGTGCCTGGAACATGAGTCCGGAAAAGTTCACCGGGCTTCCGTGGCTGAGGTGACCGCCGTGACTGAGGTTGAGACCGAGGAATTTGTCGCCGGGTTTGAGAACAGACATGAATACAGCCATATTTGCTTGAGCGCCGGAGTGAGGCTGAACGTTGGCATATTCCGCTCCGAAAAGCTCTTTCACTCTGTCTATCGCAATCTGCTCCACTTCATCAACAACACCGCAGCCGCCATAGTAGCGATGACCGGGGTAGCCTTCGGCATATTTGTTTGTGAGGCATGAACCCATTGCTTTCATAACATCGTCGCTCACAAAATTTTCTGACGCGATAAGCTCGATGCCTTTTTTCTGACGCTGATGCTCGCGCTCGATGAGATCAAAAATAACCTTGTCTTTTTCCATTTATCTGCGGGGTTAAAGTGTTTGATTAAGTCGCAAAATTACGCAAAAAATATGATTATTCAAGGCGTACGCGCTGAAAAGCCTGCCGGCTGAATCTAATCAGCTGATGCCTAACAGCTAATGACTGATGACCAACCAACTAACCGACTCCCGACTAATACCAGCCCGCCTACCCTTTTTTCCTGACGCTCCAGCCGAAGCGACCTATCTCTGCCCCCTGCGAGTAA
>CAMWUZ010000122.1 GCA_947177595.1 uncultured Porphyromonadaceae bacterium
ACTTCACTCTCTATCAGAGAAAGTGGAGGATGTGGCAACATATTTATCAAACTCAGATAATAAGCTGGTTATTAATAAACTGATGGATATGCCTATTCTTAAAAGCTTGTGGGTATATCGTCCCGCATCTAAATCCTGGATGGGATGGGCGGCGATAATCTTGTTCCCCATCGGTATTTGCGGCTATCTTGTCGGCAGTAATGCGGTCAAGCATCTGAGGAGAGATGTGGATAATATTCTCAAGGTAGATCAACAGTTAAAAGTAATGATTTCAAATAATTCAGGAGATGAACAATAATATTAAACTTGACTCAATCGAGGAAGCTATCGAAGATTTTCGTAACGGTAAGTTTGTAGTAGTAGTTGACGATGAGGACCGTGAAAATGAAGGTGACCTTATAATGGCTGCAGAGAAGGTTACTCCTGAAGCGGTCAATTTTATGGTGACTAATGCCCGTGGGGAGCTTTGTGCACCGGTCACTCTTTCTCGTTGCCGTGAACTCGGACTAACACATCAGGTGCAGGATAATACCTCTATGCTCGGCACACCTTTCACTATCACGATTGATAAACTTGAAGGTTGTACTACCGGTGTGTCGGCAGCTGACCGTGCTGCTACTATCCGTGCGCTTGCAGATCCCGCCTCTGTACCCTCTACTTTTGGACGACCGGGTCATGTTCATCCCCTTTATGCCCAGGATGAAGGAGTGCTTCGGCGCCCCGGTCATACTGAGGCGAGTATAGATTTGGCGCGTCTTGCCGGAATGACACCGGCAGCTACTCTCATAGAGATTCTTAATGAGGACGGTACTATGGCGCGGCTCCCTCAGCTCCGTAAAAAAGCGGATGAATGGGGGTTGAAACTGATTTCTATCCGGGATCTCATTGCTTATCGTCTCAAGAATGAGTCAACTGTTGAGCAGGGTGAAGAGGTGGATATGCCGACCTCTCACGGTCATTTTCATCTTATACCGTTTAAAGAAAAATCATCCGGCAGAGAACACATTGCACTGATTAAAGGTGATGTGTCAGATGGAGAACCTGTTTTGGTGAGGGTTCATTCCTCTTGCGCAACCGGTGATATTTTTGGCTCACAGCGTTGTGATTGTGGCGATCAGCTGCATAAAGCTATGGAAATGATAGAAAAAGAAGGGAGAGGTGTTATACTTTACCTCAATCAGGAGGGTAGGGGTATCGGACTCATGGATAAGATTAAGGCTTATAAACTTCAGGAGGAAGGACTTGATACTGTTGATGCCAATCTTCACCTCGGACATAAAGCCGATGAACGTGATTACGGTGTAGGAGCACAGATTCTACACAAGCTTGGAATACGTGATATGCGCCTCATGACCAATAACCCTGTTAAAAGAATAGGACTGGAGGGCTATGGTCTCAGTGTTGTTGAGAATGTGCCTATAGAAGTTGCTCCTAATGAATACAACAAATTCTATATGCATACCAAAAAGACCAGAATGGGACATCATCTTGATAATGTTGATTGAATTTCTTTGCTATGAAACAGGTGTTATCTAACCTTCTTGCATTTGTTGCTCTGATAGCGTTAGTCGGGTGTTCCTCAAAACTCAATGAGAGTCCTGAAGTTCTCTCGGCTCTTGATAAAGCCGGAAGCAACCGTGGTGAGCTTGAAAAAGTTCTCCGCCATTATTCCAAAAATCCTGAGAAACTTGAGGCGGCGAGATGGTTGATTCTGAATATGCACTATCATTATAGTGTGGAAGGTGCTGAGATTGATTCACTTGAAAAGGTGTATGAACCGCTCTTGGGCTACAAGGTGAATTTCGGTCTGGACAAGGAACTGATTGAAAAATGGAATAAATATCCGTTTTATGCGCTTCTTAGGAAAGATGATATAAGAACTGTTAAGTCTAATATTCTTATTGATAATATAGACAGGGCATACGATGATTGGAAAAATATTCCCTGGAATAAGGATTTGTCGTTTGAAGATTTCTGTGAGCTGTTGCTTCCTTATACAATAGGTGATGCCAGGATTAAGGAATGGCGAAAGGCGTATGCCGATCATTTTCGTCCGCTTCTTGATTCGGCATATCAGGGAAATGATGCTGTTGAGGCTGCGAAGCATCTCAACGACATTATAATTAAGGAGGATTGGAAGTATAATGATGAGTTGATTACCCCTCACAGAGATGCTTTAGTGCTTTTGGATCATAGGGTCGGATGTAATCGTGATAAAATCGACTTGCTCATTTATGCTATGAGAGCCTGCGGTATTCCTGTTGCGATTGATCAGTTGCTCATTTCCCCGGAGAGTAAGAATTCTCACAGATGGGTTGTTGTAAAGGACACTCAAACAGGTAGATATATTCCCTTTGGTACTGATTCTATGGAACCTGACAGAAATAATCCGCCGCGCGACAAACGAAAAAAAGGTAAAGTTTATCGTGTCACGTTCAGCAGGCAGGAGAATCATGAAGATAAATTTATGAATATTCGGTCATTACCTATAAAGATTGCTCATCCTTGTATAAAGGATGTTACTGACGAATATTTTGTTCCGGATTCTGCAACAGTGCCGGTATTTACGGATAAGAAAAACGTTTATCTTGCTTTGCCGGTGCTTGATGAGTGGTCACCTATAGATGTCGGTAAAGTAAGAAATGATTCAGTAACGTTTATCAATTTTGAAGGTGGTGTATATTATGTACCTGTCGTCGTTAATAACAGTGTTTTTGAAGCGTGTGGCTATCCTTTTTATCGCGACCGCAATTTCAATACCGTTATTTTAAAGCCTGATACATTGCACAAAACAAAAATCACTTTGGAGAGAACAATGCCTCTGCGTAACTCTTATGCCAGATACCTAAGTGATTATGTTATTGGTGCGGTCATTGAGGCATCTGTTGATGAAAGATTTACCTCGCCGGATACCTTGGTGGTCATTCAGGATACACTTTACAAGAGACGGCATAAGTTTGTAAGTCCGTTTCCCGACAAAGAATATTCCTATCTTAGATACAGTGCGCCTCCAGGTAAATTTGCTATGATTGGTGAACTTGAATTATATTCTGATAAGGACTCCCGAAACAAGCTGACATATTCCGTTACTGATAAGCTCGTTGACCGCTCACGGTCTTATCAGCTCTATGATGGTAATCTCGCACAGGCGTTTACAATTCCTGAACCGGGAGCGAAATTCCACATGAAACTTGATAGAAAGAGCACTCTCGGCTCTATGCGGTTTACAGCCCGAAACGATGGACATTTCCCCATTCCCGGACATAATTATGAACTATTCTATCAGGATGGACCCAACGGTTGGAAATCTGCGGGTTATTGCACTGGTTCCAAAGATTATATTCTTCAGTTTACTGTACCTGATAATGCGTTGCTCAAACTTGTTGATTTAAGTTCTACCGATAGAAGTCATAAACAGGTTTTCACGGTGAAAGATGGTAAGATTATATATACTCTGGACTTCGGATTTTTCAATCTAAGACCTTGATTTATTATGCAAGATAACACAAAACAGATAATTCTTGACAAAAGATACCTGCGCATGGCGTTGATATGGGCTGAAAACTCATATTGCGTTCGCCGTCGTGTTGGAGCACTAATTGTCAGAGACCAGATGATTATTTCAGATGGTTTCAACGGCACACCTGCCGGATTTGAAAATGTATGTGAGGATGAAGCCGGTTACACCAAGCCATACGTGCTTCATGCGGAGGCAAACGCCATTACCAAGGTTGCGCGTAGCAATAACTCAAGCGATGGAGCTACCTTATATGTAACGGCTTCACCATGTCTTGAATGTTCCAAGCTCATTATCCAGGCTGGTATCCGTAGGGTGGTATATCATGAACTTTATCGTATGAGCGACGGTATCGATTTGCTTAAACGTGCGTCAGTGGAATGTATTCATATTCCCGATTTATCAGAATAGAGTTTTAATTATTTATGAAATCAAATAAAAAACTTGCGGTTTGGATGCCTGTTATTGTAGCAGTTGCATTCGTCATCGGGTTATATATTGGTGCCAATCTGTTTAAGAATGGTCCTGAATGGAACACAAGAGTGAAAATCGGAGAGATTATGGATCTTATCTCTGACCAATATGTCGATGAGGTTAACACAGACAGCATTCTTGAGGCATCCATACCTGATATATTGGCAAAACTTGATCCGCATACTGTTTATATTCCTGCATCTGAGCTTCAGGGTACTAATGAAGCGCTTGACGGCTCATTCGGTGGTATTGGAGTGGTTTTCACGATGATGAATGACACAGCCACGGTTATGGAAGTGGTATCCGGTGGACCGGCAGAAAAAGTGGGAGTGCTTGCGGGTGATAGAATAGTAACTGTAAATGATTCTATCGTTGCCGGAATAAAGCTAGATAGCGAATCACTTCGCAAAAAACTGAAAGGTCCTAAAGGCTCCTCTGTATTGATAGGTATAAAAAGAAGTAATTCATCTGAACTGCTCTCTTTTGATGTTGTGAGAGGAGATATTCCGGTTAATGCTGTGGATGCGTCATATATGATCAGACCGGGAATCGGATATATCCGGATCAATAAATTTGGTCGTACTACTTACATGGAGTTTATGAATGCAATGGTTTCATTGCGTGCTGAGGGTGCCAGAAAGATTATACTTGACCTGCGTGGCAATACCGGAGGATATATGGAACCGGCGATACTTATGGCGAATGAATTCCTCGGAGTAGGAATGCCGATTGTATCTACTCATGGTCGTACCGGCAATATAGAATCGGATTTCTCAGGCGACGGACAAGGTGCTTTCGGCGACACCGAGTTGGTTGTTGTAATTGATGAAGGAAGTGCAAGTGCCAGCGAAATTTTCGCGGGAGCGATTCAGGATAATGACAGAGGTCTCATCGTTGGTCGCCGCTCATTCGGCAAAGGACTTGTACAGCGACAGATTGAGTTGCCCGATAGCAGCGCGATTAGACTGACTACAGCGCGATACTACACTCCTTCAGGACGATGCATTCAGAAACCCTACACTCTGGGATCTGCCGAAGACTACGAATTGGAAATTTATACCAGATTTGATAAAGGCGAGGGCTTTAGTGCCGACAGTATCAAGGTTGACACTACAAAAATATACAGCACCGCGTCAGGCAGAACAGTATATGGTGGTGGTGGAATTATGCCGGATGTTTATGTCGCAAGCGATACTGCCGGTATTACACCTTATTATATTAAGGTGTTTAATGCCGGAATGCTCCACAGATATGCGTTTTTATTTACTGATATAAATAGAGACGCACTCACTTCGGCAACCTCGGTTTTAGAACTCATGGATATGCTCCCGCAGGATGAAATACTCTTGAATGAGTTTATTGAATTTGCACGTACCGAAGGGAATATACCACCCAGATGGTACTACATAAACATTTCAAGAGATTTGATTGTTAGACAATTGAAATCACTGATAGCAAGTGACGTACTCGGTCAGCCGGCGCTTTTCGAAGTGAGCAATGAGGGAGATCCTGCAATTATGCGGGCTATTCAGGAGCTCAAGCAAGGAAACGCGGTTGCTCCGATAACCGGAAAGCCACAAAAGTGAGAGTATAATTGAAATGAAAAAAGAAGATATAAGAAGAAAAATCAGAGCGTCTAAAAGTATGCTCTCGGATGCGGAAAAGAAATC
>CAMWUZ010000123.1 GCA_947177595.1 uncultured Porphyromonadaceae bacterium
AAACTGTATTTACCGCAAGTTTCTTTATGGCATTGTTTGAACTGGCGTTGAAAATCGCCTTATCCGCGGCTGTATTTTTATACGCGCTCTTGATGGACGACATCATTTCCGTGGTGATACCGCCTTTTGAATCCCTTGTCTGTGCTGTGACCGTAAGTGCCAGTATAGCCATTGCCATACACAATGTTTTTTTCATTTTTCAGGTTGTGATGTGATTTATACTATATGTAAACTGCCATACCGCACAAAAAAGAACGACGGCAGAATCTCCACAAAAATAACGAACATTAACCGTTCCACCAAATAAATGCAATAATGATAATACATTCAATCCATTTTTTATATATCTTCGCAGCAACGTTCTTTATACGGGATTACAGTATGGGAATAACTATATTATCTGACAGGTGTAAAACGATATCGCACAGATTCGTCATCTGCATTACCGCGGCAACTCTTTTTATGAGCTGCTCCAAACATAATACTGACTGCCGTCTGTTGAGAATCCAGCAGACCGTATCTGACGCGCCCGAAAAGGCGCTGGCAAGTCTTGACAGTATCAATCCGTCCCAACTATCTGAAGCTGACAGACATTTCTATGACTTCCTGACAATCAAAGCCAGAGACAAAGCATATATATATCACAAATCAGATAGTCTGATTCTCTCCGTCATTGATTATTACAAAAGTTCTGATCTTTATCCGGAGGCATTATATTACGGAGGGCGGACTTATTCTGACTTGGGGGATTATCCGACAGCGCTGCGATATTTCCAAAAGGCACTCGATCTGCTCCCCTCCAATACATCTGACCGGGAACTTCGCAACCGAGTACTCAGTCAGACCGGTGGACTTCTGAGCCGAATAGGACTTGACAACCAATCCCTGCCATACTTAAAGGAAAGCCTTAAATTAACTAAAGAGAGAGGTGACACCTTAAATCTACCTTATGAATATAATACATTAGGTTGTGCATATATGGCACTGGAGCAATTCGACACAGCCAAAATATTATTTGAGAAAGGATACCGACTATCCTTGAACATGGACAGCGCAGACATCAATTATTTCCGCGGTGAATTGGCGATAATCAATTTTAAACAAGGCAATGTCGAAGAGGCGGTTTCTTTAATAAAGGATGTTCCGTATAAAACTTACAGCTATGACTCAAATTATTTTTCTGCGTGGGCTAAAGACATTTATCTTCGCGCGGGAATGATTGATTCAGCTCTTGTACATGCCCGTAGAATAATACATAACCAATCTCCCGATTCACGCGCTTTAGGATACCGCACACTTCTGAGCGACTCGCTGATCGCTTTTTCACCACATGACTCCATACCGGCATATATTACCGAATACCTCTCAAGCGTCAAGGCTTTATACAAAAGTTATGACAACAAAAGTGCCATCATACAAAACTCATTATATAATTACTCTCTGCATCAGCACGAGAGCGAACGCCTTGCTAAAGAGCGCGGAAGACTCATTATTTGGCTTGCAGTTGCCGGTATTATAATATTGGTATTAGCCATAGTAACCATCCTTCGCCAACGGATATTGCTAAAAAAACAGGCAAAACTGCATAGCGCTCTTATTACTATCAGCGAATTAAACAATAAATTAAAGGGATTCGAGGATAACGATTATATCTCAAGTGCTGACACAACAGAGGGTATATTGGAGAGAGTTAACAACGAAATCTCGAAACTAAGGGAAACGATATCCCGATTCAGCACTCCGCATAATTATGCCCCTGACACCGAGGCTTACCGCGCGCTATGTGATTTATTGGAGCGTGGAGGAATGCTTAAAGAGAATGACCCGCTTTGGAATACTATATCAAAATCTATAAACGAAATGTCTCCCGATTTTGAAGAGACTCTAAAGCGTATTTCACATAATAAAATATCTATGAGGGATTACCGCCTTGTTCAATTAATAAAACTGGGGCTATCCTCATCGCAGATTGCCCGACTGATCGGAAGGAGCAAGAGTGTAATACCCTACCGTAGAAAGCAATTATGCATAAACTCCTTCAACAATCTCATCCAGCCGGATGAACTCAATGCTTTGATTCGCAATATTTAACAACCTGATAAAATCTTCACGCATGATTAGGAAATTATTGCTGCTGTTCATATTGGTATTCACTGCCAATCAGATGCTTGGTGACACTCCGCCACCCACCACATTAACCCCTGTGGGAGAGGATTCTGATTACGACCCCGAAAAACCAATTAAAGGTCATCGCACTCCTCCTGCACCGATCATCTGCTTCATTGATATTGAAAACGGTATTATTACCGGCACCTCTCCCCTTCTTGACACCATAGAGGAATATCAGCTATGGGATACTGAAGGAGAAAGCCTTATCGTTTCAGCCACTGATCAATCAGATTTTTTTGCCTCCGTGCGAATGATGCCTAAAGACCGGTATATGTTAAAGCTCAAAGGCATACCTTACACATTGATAGGATTTATCGAGTTATGATTAAACAAAAATAGGGTGTACCGACGGTACCCCTATTTTATTAGTCAGTAGTTATCAGAGAGACACTTCGGGATATAGCGCTTCCCACCATTCCGGCTGATTCTTCAGATACTTCGCAAACCATGCGAAGATTGTATCCTGCCAGCGGATGCGTTTATCGTAATCAAGGATATGATGATCCTGATCTTTAACCGCAACAAAGGCGGTGGGACGATCAAGCAGTTTCAATGCGGTAAACATCTGGATGCTTTCTCCAACCGGCACATTGTTGTCTGCATCACCGTGTAGAAACAGCAGCGGGGTATGAATCTTGTCGGCATTATAGAGCGGACTCTGCTTCACATAAAGCTCGGTATCGCTCCACGGGTAAGAGTCTGCCATAGATACCTCGCTATATGAATATCCCCAGTAGCCTTCTCCCCAATAGCTTGTATGATCGCTGATACCGGCATGGGAAATCGCGGCGGCAAAAATATCGGTCACAGTCTGAAGATACTGAGTCATAAATCCGCCGTATGATGCGCCGATACAACCTATTTTGGTAGAATCGACATAAGGATGCTCCTCGCAAAAACGTTTGGTTCCCTCGATTATATCCTGTGCCACACCTTCACCAGCGGTATTTACGTGACGCGAGGAGAACTCCTGTCCGAATCCGGTTGCGCCACTCGGCTCAATAACATATACCACATAACCCTGTGCGGCGTAAGCATGGTGAGGATAGCGGCTCTCGAAATTGCGGCTTGTCGGGCTGCACCCGCCATAATAATTTACTATCATCGGATACTTTTCATTCGGGTCGAAGTTCGGCGGCAGATAAAAACGTCCGTGAATGCTGTCTCCGCGCGAACTAACAAAACTCCATGGAGCAACTTCTCCCAGCTTAATCTCCGCGAGATCTGTTGCCAGCGGCTCATCAAGCATCATAGTTTTAAGAGTCTTGGTATTAATAGTGTACAATCTGTCGGGATTATCCATACTCTGTGCGCAGAAAGCGGCATTGACTCCGGCATCCGGCACACTTATTCCTTTTATTATATCCTGATTGAGCGGAAGCTGAGTAATCTTGCCGGTTGACGGATTGAGGCGATATGCACTGATACAGTCGCGGTTTTCCGCCGTGAAATATATCTGACCGTCTGCTCTGCTCCAGCGTGCAGAGTTCACACTCGGATCAAAATCGCGGGTCAGCGGAGTGAATCGCCGGCTTCCTATATTATATAGAAATAGCTGAGTATCAATCATACTCGGTATTCTGCCTTCCGGCACATTCTTACCTATACCACCGAGAGCTTCCGGTGAACCCAGAACAAGAATCTGAGAAGCATCGGGTGAGAACATCGCCGAACCTACAAAACCGTCATCTGCAACAATAGTATCAAGTTTCATACTCTCGACATCAAGCACTGCAATAGTGGTCACAGTTGTGGGACGCTTGCTCAAACGGCTGTGGCTTGTGCTGATTAGAATCTTTGAGGCATCGTCGCTAACATCAAGCAGATGTACGTTGTGATGACCGAAAGTGAGCGGGCGCATCATGCCGGTAGTTATATCATATAGCGCGAGAGACGAGCGCTTGCGCCAACCCGGCTGTCTGTCCTCCGGTTCAAGAATTCTATATACATCCTCATTTTCTTTAGGTCCTTCAGCAGTCAAGGTCACTATCAGATATTTCTCGTCCGGCGAAATAGTGAATACGCCATTCGGGACACCCTGCGCAAAAACAGTTTCTGATCCGGTAGCCGCATCTGTCACCAAAATCGATCTGCCTGCCTGTGTAATAGCCGTGCGGTAATATCTCGCGCCGGATGGCATCCAAGCGATTGACTCTGTTGAACGGGCTATGGGTTTACCGTCGTATGTGGTAACAACCCACTCCCACGTCGTTGCTCCTCCTTTTAGACCGTTGGAATATATGGTTAAAAGGTATTTGCCATCAGGAGAAACATCAGTAGAGTAAATTCTCCGACCATGAAGCACGTTGTCAAGAGTATATAGCTTGCTCTGCCCGCCGATTTCAAGCGTCTGACCGTCCGGCACTATTATCTTAATATCAGCGGTGTCCGATTGACCCGGAGTGGAAAGATACTTCAGTGCAATTGTGTGGGTTGCAGGTTTGAGCGTCAATTGTCCGGCAGGTGCAGGCATATCGTTCACAAACAGCCTGTAATTCTCCAACCCCTTCACATCAAGAACCGGAGTTGCATATCCGCGGTTTGTCACATCAAACGAAATAACATTTATCGCAGGAACGTCCCCACCGGGCAGAAGAACAGTTCCGGTCGTGTGCCCGCCTGACAGCGCCGACTTGATATTTGTCGGCAAATCCAGCACACTGTTGATGTCAAACTTTTGTGAATTTACATCCAGAGAGTCAATCACTACCGGAGAACCTATTGGAAACGGTCCCGCATAGCGAAAACTCTCCACCTTTATTGTATCTGAAGCCATAGCGCTTACAGATACAGCCGTCAACACAGCCGCTACAAGTTTTTTCATATTCAAAGTGATTAATTGATTGTTCAAAATTACTAAATAAATACAGATTCAAAGAATATGTAATAAATACTTGTCTATTTGTAAAGTTTACATTATTTTTGCAGCATCATACTTTACCAAACTATTTAAATTATGTTCTACCAAAAATTTCTTTTACCTCATTTCATGCAGTTTGTAGGAGTTGCGCTGGCTTTAATCGGCATTATCGTTTTATGCCTCGGCAATATGGACATCATTTCTTTCTTCAGTTACACCCTTCTGGCGGCTGGCTTGCTGCTTGCAGCGATTTCAAAAGAGAAAACCGAAGATGAGTTCATTACCTATCTTCGAATGAGATCTATCATAACAGTTACCATTATCTGCCTTATCTATTCTGTCATATTGCCGATTTCAAACTACTTCCTTATGAGAAGTATGGATATATTTGTTCTCGGCAGAATCACCCTGCTTCAAAACTTCATCACCTCCACACCGGCGGTTGTACTGCTGTACATACTGTTATTTAAAGGTTCCATCATTGTAAATTCCAAAAAAGATGAACAATACGATCAGAATTGAACGCGCCATCAGGAGAATCACCCAGGAAGAGCTTGCCAAGGGGATTGTGTTCAGCGGGATGCCATTTTAGG
>CAMWUZ010000124.1 GCA_947177595.1 uncultured Porphyromonadaceae bacterium
ATACACAGGGTGGTAACTATGTGTCCATGAACATGAAGCCCGAAGCTGCAAAGCAGTGGGCGCGCGTCACCGCCGCAAATATTGAAAAGCAGGTTGCTATCGTGCTTGACGGACAGGTTTATTCAGCTCCACGCGTTAATAGTGTCATTGAAGGCGGACGCTCTTCTATTACAGGAAACTTCACCACTGAAGAGGCGCAGGACCTTGCAAACGTGCTCAAGAGCGGTAAGATGGCGGCTAAGGTTGACATCATCAGCGACACCGTTATCGGTCCGTCTCTCGGTCAGAAAGCTATTGAGGACGGTTTCATGTCGTTTATCGTTGCTCTCATCCTTCTGATGATTTTCATGATGGCGTTCTACGGAGTTATCCCCGGACTCATCGCTAACCTCGGTCTCGTATTCAACCTGTTCTTCACATTCGGTATCCTCGCATCGTTCCAGGCAGTGCTTACACTCAGTGGTATCGCGGGTATCGTGCTTGCGCTCGGTATGGCTGTGGATGCTAACGTGCTTATCTTCGAGCGTACCAAAGAAGAGCTCAGAGCCGGCAAGAATGTGCGTATGGCTATCGCCGACGGTTATTCAAATGCGTTTTCTGCGATTTTTGACTCTAACCTCACATCTATCATCACCGGCGTCATCCTCCTCATCTACGGTACCGGTCCTATCAAAGGCTTCGCTACTACTCTTATCATAGGTATTATCTGCTCATTCTTCACCGCGGTTTACCTCACCCGCCTTGTGTTTATCATCGGCGAAAAGAGCAAAGCGTTCAAAAACCTCACTTTCACCACACCTATCAGCCGCAAGATGTTCACAAACGCTCATGTGGACTTCCTTTCAAAGCGCAAGAGCAGCTTCATTGTCTGTGCGGTATTTATTGTGGTGATTCTGATTTCGTTCTTTACCCGCGGTCTTAATCAGGGTATCGACTTCTCGGGCGGTCGCAACTATGTTGTTCAGTTTGACCATCCCGTCAAGACTCATGAGCTTCAGGAAAAACTCGCGCCCCTCTTCGACGGTGCTCAGGTTAGTGTCATCACTATCGACGACAACACCAAGGTACGTATCTCTACAAACTACAAGATTACCTCTGCCGACGAGAATATCGATAATGAAATCACCGAGATTCTCTACAACGGACTTCAGGACGAACTCAACGGCATGAGCATTGAGGACTTCTCTACCACAAACGAGAATGTCGGCATCATGAGTTCGCAGAAAGTTGGTCCTACCGTGGCTAACGATATGCGCACCGATGCATATATAGCAGTGCTCCTTTCTCTGCTCGCTATGTTCCTGTACATTCTCATCCGTTTCCGCAACATCGCCTTCTCATTCGGCGCGCTTGCTGCGGTTGCGTTCACTGCATTCACTATCATTGGTTTCTATTCTATCTTCTGGGGTGTGTTCCCCTTCGCTATGGAGGTTGACCAGTCGTTTATAGCCGCAATCCTCACCGTTATCGGTTATCAGATCAACGACACCGTGGTTGTGTTTGACCGTGTGCGCGAGAATGTTCAGCTCTATCCCAAGCAGAATTTCTATAACACGATTAATTCGTCCATCAACTCTACTCTTGGCCGAACCATCATGACCTCTGCATCTACTCTGCTTGTGCTTCTCTGCATCTTCATTCTCGGTGGCGACGCTATCCGCTCGTTCACATTTGCAATGATTTTCGGTGTGATTATCGGTACACTCGCTACTATCTTTGTAGCGGCTCCGGTTGCTTATCTCATCGATGCCCGCAAGAATGCAAAAGCAGACAAGGCGGTGAAAGCATAAGAGGATTCTTATAATTTGAATATGATGAGGGCGCGTCAGTTATTCTGACACGCCCTCATTGCATTCCTTATTCTGAATTTCTCAAACGTTACGTGGGTAATTAATGTAAACAGAGCCCCCTTTTGGGAGGCTCTGCTATTTATTTTGGTTGGGATTAAACCTGTGACTTTATAATCCCGGTACCTGATTGATTAATAATTCTCCGGACGAAGTTCGAAGTATGCTTGGGGGTGGGAGCAAACTGGACAAACGGAAGGAGCGCTCTTGCCGAAATGGATATGTCCGCATTCACGGCACATCCACATACGGTCGCCGTCGCGTGAGAACACTAAGCCGTCCTCGATATTTTTAAGAAGAGTGCGGTAGCGCTCCATATGGGTACGCTCGATTTCACCTACTTTCTCAAATTTGCGGGCGATTTCTTCAAAACCTTCCTCACGTGCAACTTTTGCGAAATCCTTGTACATATCCTCGTACTCATATTCCTCACCGGCGGCTGCATCTACAAGGTTTACGGTTGTGGTGGGCACATCTCCGCCATGAAGAAGTTTAAACCAGATTTTGGCATGGGTACGTTCATTTTGGGCTGTCTCCTCGAAGATGGCGCCAATCTGCTGATAGCCGTCATTTTTAGCCTGCTTGGCGTAGAAAGAGTATTTTACACAAGCCTGTGATTCACCGGCAAAAGCTACTTTAAGACATTCCTCTGTCTTGGTTCCTTTAAGTTCTTTCATATGCGATGTTTATAATTAAAATAAATAAGTGAAAAGTTTACGTTACTATAACGCCTCGTAGTCTTAGATTGTTCATCGATTGTCATTTTAGCGCATTTTTTTTAATTTTGTACTCAGTGAAATTTTTTGATAATGGAAATCAGACTGTCAGATATTCCTGAAGAGGTTCAGCAGGCTAAACTCAGATTCGGTATAGTCGGCAATTCACCGGCTCTGATTGCGGCTGTTAGTCGGGCAATACGTGTCGCACCGATTGACCTGTCAGTGCTTATTACCGGTGAGAGCGGTACCGGAAAGGAATTTTTTCCTAAAATAATTCATGCTTACGGAGCGCGTAAGCACAATAAATATATTGCGGTTAACTGTGGAGCCATACCCGAAGGTACTATTGATTCAGAGCTTTTCGGTCATGAGAAAGGCGCGTTCACCGGTGCCGTGGCTACCCGGAAGGGATATTTTGAGGAAGCGGACGGCGGTACCATCTTTCTTGATGAAGTTGCGGAGCTCCCGCTGACCCCTCAGGCTCGACTGCTGCGTGTGCTCGAAACCGGCGAATTTATTAAGGTCGGTTCATCCACTGTTCAGAAAACCAATATCAGAGTTGTAGCCGCAACAAATGTGGATTTGCTCAAAGCGGTGGAGCAGGGGCGTTTCCGTGAGGATCTGTACTACCGTCTGTCAACAGTTCATATTTTGATTCCACCTTTGCGTGACCGGGGTAATGATATTACTCTTCTCGCCCGTAAGTTTGCCGCTGATTTTTCTGAGCGCTACCGCACTCCTCAGATTAATTTTGATGAGGATGCACGTCAGCTTTTACTCCGTTACCGCTGGCCCGGAAATGTGCGTCAGCTCAAGAATGTGACCGAGCAGATAGCTCTTTTTAATGCCGGACAAACCATCGGAGCATCGGAAATCACACAGTATTTGCCGCCGAGCAGTGGAGTTTACACACCCACTGTGGCATCCGCTTCGTCCCGCCATGATTATGAGAGAGAGCGTGAACCCCTTTTCAATATGCTTTTCCGTCTGCAAAATGAGATTGATGCGCTCAGAAAAGAGGTGAAAGGTGAAGTACGTGAGCCGGAGCCTATGCCAAAGAGCCTCGTTAAATATTCTCCCGCGGTCGAGCCTATTATCCTGCATCCGGAGCACCATGAGGGTGAGACTATGCCCACCACTCTTGAAGAGACAGAGAAAGAAACAATACGGCGCTCGCTTGAAAATAACGGTGGCAGACGAAAGGCTACAGCAAAAGAACTTAATATTTCTGAGAGGACTCTTTACCGTAAAATTAAGGAGTACGGACTCGAATAACGCCGAATTTTGTAACTTTGTGAAGTAATTGACGTTATGAATCCCAAGCATTTAGATCTCAGGCTTCTCATTGTTGTTGCGGCGGCTCTGTTTATGGCTGCTTGTGCAAGCATGGGGCGACCCGAAGGAGGTCCCAGAGATGAGGAGCCGCCGATTTTTCTGGGTAGTACGCCCGCACCCGGAGCGCTGAATGTGGATAAAAATAAAATTACTCTCCGTTTTAATGAGAATGTGCAGGTGAATGATGCACTTACTAAAATAGTGATTTCACCCGCGCAGGTTACTTCTCCGCTTATCACCGCGGCAGGAAAAAATATTATTGTGGAGCTCCGCGATACCCTCATTCCGGATGTCACATACACTATCGACTGCACAGATGCTATTCGCGACCTTAACGAAGGAAATATTATTGACGGTTTCTCATTTGCTTTTTCAACAGGTCCGGTTATAGATACTCTCCAGATTAGCGGAATGGTGCTTCAGGCAAGTAATCTGGAACCGGCTCAGGGTATGCTCGTGGGAGTGTACTCGAATCTTGAAGATTCTGCGGTCAGAACTCTCCCGTTTGAAAGAATTACCAAAACCAATCAGCTCGGGCAGTTCACTATCAGGAATCTCAAGGAGGGAACATATCGTATTTTTGCTTTGGAGGATAAAAATCGCGACTGGCACTGGGACAGGAGCGAGAATATTGCATTTCTGGATGTCACTGTCACACCAACAGCCTCTGATGAGATGGTTCAGGATACTCTGAAAGCCGCTGACGGTTCCGATTCCATTATCTCACGTCTCACCACCCTCTATGCGCCAAACGATGTGCTGCTCACATGGTTTAATGAAGATTACAAAGCCCAGTATCTGCTGAGAAATGACCGCGTGGACAGAAACCGTCTGTCATTCCTCTTCAACGCGCCTTCAGACACTTTTCCTGAGATTACGATAGCCAACGGTGAATATGAGGGTCGTAGTCTTATGGATTTTGCAATCCTAAACTCATCGGCAACAAGAGACACTCTGGAATATTGGTTTACAGATTCCGTTCTAATAAAGCAGGATTCACTGCTTGTGAGTGCGAAATATCTGCGCACTGATTCTACCGACAATCTCAGTTGGACAACCGATACTCTCAAAATGTTTGTGCGCTCGTCGGCTAAGAAACCCAAAGCAACTAAGAAGAAGAAAGATGATGAGCCGGATGAGCCTGAGACCGTGTTTATGAATTTCAGGAGTAAGTCTAACAGTCTCGAAGTGTATCAGGAGCTGCAGTTCACTGCTTCCCAGCCTGTTGCGTCTATAGATTACAATAAGATAAAACTTGAGGAAAAAGTCGATACGGTTTGGGTTGAACTTGAAACACCGGTGTTTGTAAACCGTGATTCTCTTAAGCCCCTCCAGTATGTGGCTGAATATGAATGGTTCCCCGGATCCAGATACCGCCTCACGGTTGACTCGACGGCAGTGACGGGCATATATGGAGAGTGGAACAATACCGCCAAGACGGAATTTACTGTCCGCGCCGAAGAGGAGTATTCAGTTCTTGATTTCACTGTTTCGGGTGTGAATGGTCCAGCGTTTGTGGAGCTTCTCGGGCAGAACGATGAGCCTATGTTTATTGAACCGGTGGTTGACGGACACGCGATTTTCAAATATCTTCTGCCGAAAACCTATTATGCGCGGTTGATTCTTGACACGGATTCCAATGGCGTTTATACGGAGGGTAGCCTTACTCTCAACCGTCAGCCGGAAGAGGTATATTAT
>CAMWUZ010000125.1 GCA_947177595.1 uncultured Porphyromonadaceae bacterium
TATTAATACAATTTTTATGAAGAAAACTCTTACGCTTCTTGCAATTGCCGTAACTCTGATGACAGTATCGTGCAGCAACGATGACAGCCCTGCTAACCTGACTAAAGAGGTTACCGGAACATATTCAGGATACACCTCCGCTTCGTGTGCATATTTCAGCGGTAGCATGAGCGCAGACCAAAAAGTAGTGATTTCCGAAGGCTCTTCAGCCAACAAAGTAAATGTCAGCTATGAGTCAACAACATGGGGAACGGTCTCCATTTCAGATGCCACTGTGGGCGAGAGCGCTCAAGGCTACATACTCTCCGGGAGCGGAAAATGGTCTATGGGTCATAATGGTAATACAAGCGACTATGACTGCACTTTCACCGGCGTTATCAAGTCAGGTGAAAGTCAATTCACATTCTCATCTCCAAGCGTGATGGGAGGTCTTAAAGTAGAGTTTACTGAAGGTGAAATTCCCGCAGATCTTGTCATTCCCGGTTCCTATAAAGGCTGGACCGATGCCACATGTGCATATTTTCAGGGTATGACAGCCGAAAATCAGATAGTGACAATCAGCGTTAAAGATGACAAGTACAGTCTTGCATATACATCCGATACATGGGGGGAATTTTCTGCTGATGACCTTAAGGTTACTTACTCCGACGGAGTATTTACTCTAAGCGGAGACGGTATCTGCAAAATGGGCATGAATGGCAATGTCAGCGAATATCCCTGCTCTGTTTCAGGCAGCGTTGATGTTGAAAAATCATCTCCGGCTTTCGTAATCACCGTTCCCGGAGTGATGGGCGGACTCAAAATCACATTTACAAACGGAGACAAACCTTCAGAAAGCACTAATGAATAAATTATTTGGAATAATTACAGCGGGAGTAGCTTCAATGGGGCTACTCTCCGCTTGTAACGGTATTCTTGACGGTATATATGACGAGCCGGATAGCGGCAACCCGAGCACCGGTTTTGAGCAGGAAGGGCAGATATATATCAATGCCACTTCCTATACAGACTGGGTGTATATCAATTTTGCCAATAAAACCACCGTTACTCTAAGCTATGATGAGGACGCTCCTGAAAAATGGGATATAGCTGTTCACCGCTATGATGTGAAGACCAATAATGCCAAAGTTATTGAAACTGATTACACGTCATTCAACGAAGCTATGACAGCGGTGATAGATAAAGCCAATCTGGTCGGTGATGAATGGACCACCTCCAAGATCGTCATCGATATGTCCACCATGATGGATGGATATCTCGGTTACACTGAGTCCTACTACAACTCCGAATTATCCAAATGGCTCAATGTTGACACCAGCACCATGCCCCCTATCTATGAACTGTCCGGAAAGGTATATATAGTATATCTTGCAGATGGCACCCGCGTGGGAGTCAAACTGATAAACTACATGAACGATATACTTGTGAAAGGATATATGACAATTCAATATGTCTATCCTTTCTAACAATAACTGAATCAATGAAACACAAAGTAATCGCCTTCGCCACATTCATATCTCTGGGTTACATCGCAAGCGCTCAGAATACAAGCGTTAAAGAGAATACCGACTCATTAGACGATGACAGATGGAGCAAGATTCTCGATGAGGTCGTTGTGACAGGCACCATGACGCCAAAACTGATTACCAACTCCCCTATTCTAACACGAGTTATCAGCACCGGAGACATACGCAAAAGTGACGCCACAAACATCAGTGATCTCCTTCAGGCAGAACTTCCCGGTATAGAATTTTCCTACTCGATGAATCAGCAGGTGTCACTGAATATGCAGGGATTTGGCGGCAACTCGGTTTTATTTCTGATAGATGGTGAGAGAGTTGCAGGAGAAACACTTGATAATGTGGATTATGACCGCCTTAATCTGAATAACGCCGGCAAAATAGAGATTGTCAAGGGAGCTGCATCATCGCTTTATGGGTCAAATGCAGTAGGCGGAGTGGTAAATATAATCAGCCGTGAGGCATTAGAGCCATGGACGCTTAATGTTAACGGTCGCTACGGTGAGCACAACAGCCAGCGCTACGGAGCGGTATTTACCTTTAACAAATGGAAAATCAACAGCTCAACCTCTGCTCAGTACTCCTCTATAGACTCATATAATATGAAGAACGAGGGCGATTACTCCAAGTATTACGGTGGCAAGAGCTGGAATGTAAGCGAACGTCTGACCATCAAGCCAATAAATGCGCTCAAGGTCATTGCCAGAGCCGGTTACTTCTTCCGCGAACGATATTCTCAATTGAGTACACATGACCGGTACCGTGACTTTTCAGGCGGATTGCGTGGAGTGTATGAATTCTCTCCCGGCACAAACCTGGAGTTGAGTTACTCGTTTGACCAATATGATAAAAGCGACTTTGTGCTGATTAGCCGCAAGGACGTGCGCGATTATTCCAATGTGCAGAATATCGGCAAAGCCATATTCAATCACACTTTTGCCGAAAAGCATATCCTAACATTAGGAGGTGATGTGATGCGCGACTATCTGATGTCATACCAGTTTGACGGAAACGGCAGTCACAGACAATATACTGCAGATGGCTTCGCACAGATTGATCTGACATTTAACAAACTCAACATAATAGCCGGAGGCAGATACGACTACTTCTCAGAGTCGGATATGAAGCACCTCTCATCCCGCGTTAATTTGATGTACAATCTTGACCGTTTCAAAATCAGAGGCACTTATGCCGGTGGTTTCCGTGCTCCGACCCTCAAAGAAATGTACATGAACTTCGACATGGCAAGTATTTTCATGATTTATGGAAATCCGAACCTGAAGCCTGAAGTCAGCAACAATTTCCAGCTTTCAGGCGAGTTTACCAAAGGACTGCTGAATGCAAACATCGGTACATTCTGCAATCTTGTAGAAAACAGAATGACAACCGTTTGGAATCAGGCACTCGGAGGAATGGAGTATAACAATATTCGCAGAGTCAACATTGCCGGAATCGATGCTAATATTGCCTGGCGCACAAAATGGGGACTTGGAACCAGACTTTCATACGTCTTTACACATGAACACGTTAGAAAAGGCGAACCATACACCTCTTCCACCAGACCCCACACTGCTACAGCCAGGGTGGATTATTCACATGAGTGGAAGAATTACGGCATCATGGTTGCCCTTAGCGGTAGAGCACTGTCTAATGTAACTGTTGATGAATTTACATCACTCACATCCTATGAAGAAACCGAGCGTGTGAAATATCCCGGCTACACTATGTGGAAACTCAATGTAACAAACAGTGTTTGGAAAGGAATTGATGTGATACTCACGGTTGACAACCTTTTCAACTATGTACCGAAGTATAATTACAGCAGTACTCCTTCAACCACCGGAATATCATTCAATATCGGTGTTTCACTCAACATTGAATCAATGCTTAAATAAATATGACCAGAAAACAGATAATCATAACCTCAATCAGTGCAACAGTAATTGCACTTGGAGCCACTTGCGTGTGGCAAAGCACAGCTTCAACCACAAACATTGCATTTGTCAATTACCAGCCTATAAATCTTGGCGAAATAGGCAAAGCGAATGATAACTCTCATATAAAGATAGTAAATCTCAGTCCTGATCAGCTTGACCGTGCGAACAAATATGATATGGTATTTGTAAATGGCATGGGATTGCGTATCACCGAAGAGCAGCGGGCGGCACTCACAAAAGCAGCTGAAAAGGGCTTGCCGGTACTATCTACCGCTGTTACCAATCCTCAGAATATGATTGTGTCAACCGACTCTGTTGACACAGAGTTTCTCAAACAGTATCTTCAGGGAGGAGGCAGAGAAAATTATCGCTCTATGCTTAACTATGTGCGTAAGTTCATCGATGGAAAAAAATTTTTTATTGGTGACATATCCGATCCACAACCATCCCCTACAGGATTGTTCTATCACACTGATGTTAAAAGTAAAAATGGAGATATTCTTTATTTCAACACTCTGTCGGAATATAAAAAATACCTTTATGAGAATGGATTGACTGCACCAGGAAAACCAGCTATAATTCTTACGGGACAGATGGGTGTTCCTGATGAACTGATAGCGGAGCTTGAAGCTACAGGCAACACCGTTTATCCTATTACAAACTTTCAGAAGTGCATAACTGACGGCACTGCTGACAGCATCGCGGCATCGGCGGTGATAAACATGGCACACGGTCGCCTTGGTGATGCTGCCGTAAATTATCTTTCCCGCAAAAACATACCGTTATTCTCACCTCTTAATGTAAACCGAGATTACAATGAGTGGATGGAAGATAAAATGGGTATGAACGGTGGTTTTCTGTCACAAAGTGTTGTTACACCTGAAATTGACGGAGCGATTCGTCCCTGGGCATTGTTCGCCCAGTACGAAGGTGAGGATGGGATTCCTCAAATCAAAGCTATTCCCGGAAGATTGCAGGAATTTGTTCAGACCGTGAACAACTACACACGACTGAGCAGAATGTCAAACAGCGATAAAAAGGTGGCGATATTCTATTTCAAAGGTCCCGGACAGAACGCCCTCACTGCCGAAGGTATGGAAGTTGCGCCATCTCTCTATAATCTTCTCACCAGAATGAAAAAAGAGGGCTATAACGTCAGCAATCTTCCAGGTTCTGAAGCTGAATTTGAAAAGCTGGTAAATGAACGCGGAAAAGTTTTCGGAAACTATGCAGTTGGCGAGATGCAGCATTTTGTCAAAACTTGCTCTCCCGAGCTTATAAGTGAAGCTGATTATAAATCCTGGTGCGATACGTCTTTGTCGCCGGACATGATAGCTGATATAGAGACCTTAGACGGTGCTTTTCCGGGGAGTGGACTTAAAACTGATGATGGCAAACTCGCCGTTGCCGCTCTAAAATTCGGAAATATAGTTCTCATTCCCCAGACTGCCGCAGGAATAGGAGATGATAGTTTCAGTATTGTACACGGCACCGATATGGCACCTCCTCATGCTTACGTCGGAGCATACCTTTGGGCTAAACATGGCTTTGGAGCTGATGCGTTGATTCACTTCGGTGCCCACGGCTCACTTGAGTTCACGCCACGCAAACAGGCGGCTCTCGGCAGTCTTGACTGGAGTGACCGGCTCATTGGCACTATACCGCATATCTACATCTACTCAACAAGCAATGTTGGAGAAGCCATGACAGCTAAACGACGCAGCTATGCAGGAATAGTCAACTACCTTACTCCTCCCTTTATTGAAAGTAATGTACGTGGCATTTACAAGAATCTATCTGATGCAATCGCGTCATACAATAAAGAGGCGGAGAGCGACAATTGTGATTCCCGCCGCCTTGACAATGCATCCAAACTGGTAAAAAAATATACTGTTGAACTCGGAATTCACCGTGAGCTTCGCCTTGACAGTACTATGTCAAAAGGATATTCAGCCGATGAAGTGGCAAGAATAGAGAACTTTGCCGAAGAACTCGCAAACGAAAAAATTACCGGTGCTCTTTACACTATGGGAGAGCCTTACAGCAAAGACAAGTTGAACTCAACGGTGTATGC
>CAMWUZ010000126.1 GCA_947177595.1 uncultured Porphyromonadaceae bacterium
CTTATAGTATCACTCACATCATTTACAGTGATTCTTTTAAGCTACAGTTCGGTAAGACCCTTTGCAATCTTCCCGAAATGGAGCACAGTGCGCCGCGTTATCAAACACTTGGTAAGAACTAATAAAGAATATCAAGACCCTCAATTAAAAACGACATTGAGGTTAACGCATTATAATAATTAGTATGTAAAACTAAACCGATAAACCCGCGACGTTAATAGTTGATAAGTGGGCAACATGGCTCGTACATACAGCCTCATTCCTCGCCATCCTTGCATTGGTAGTAACGGGTGATATGGAGCGCGGTGTGACCGCAAAATCAAGAAATAGCCAAATATTTTCATTTAAGTTACCTGTTTTCAGACTTATATCCGGCTTAATGTATCAAACCGGATATAAGTTTGTATTTTCAGGAATTATATAGTGCGGTTCCGAATCAATTCAATAGCTTCCTTACCGGTAATCCGGTCGATCGCAATTTCAATGACAGTAACAACCTTAAGGAATTTGTTTATTTCAGCAGCGGGGTCTATACCAACACTATATTTTCCGGAGAGTTTCCGCAAAGCGTTAATTTTTTCTTTTTACACCAAAAATTTGCCGGCTCATAAAAAAGAATATACCGAGCAAAACCGCTCCTACTGCGCCGATGCCCGTCCACACGGGCTAAACAGTTCCAATCGGGAGTTTCTCGGTCGCCTTTGCCATAAGAAACATACTAAGGGCAAGAGCAACAATAAAACCGCTCCACCACCACAGCCGCTCTGTGCCTATTACCGCTTTAGTTTTACCCAGGCAGAAAGTGAATGCTACTTCCATCAACCCTGCAAGAATAAGAATTATCCAGTTCATAAGTATGAAGAGTCTATTTGAGGGCTGCAGAAATTTCCGGTGTCTCCTTCCAAGACACTACAAAGTTACAAACAGTCAGTTATTTTTCACAATATTGGATTCTATAATCTTAGATAAATATCATTGTAACTTAGAATGGAACATATCAATCCAGGAAACGGGGAGTTCTTTACATTGCTCCGTATTTCTTTTCAAACAAGTCATAGTGGTCTTCGCCCCATTTCAGCATCGCATCTATGATGGGTATGAGTGTCATACCGAGAGGAGTTATACGGTATTCCGAGCGAGGGGGTAGTTCGGGATAGATGGTCTTTTCGATTAATCCGTCATCCACCAGTTCTTTCAGCTGAATGTCCAGAACCCGTGAGGCAGCTTCGGGAAGACGCTTATGAAGCTCACTCGGACGAATAGGTTCACCGGATCGAAGTTCGTCAATAATACATGATTTCCATTTGGAACCTATGAGGCTCATCGTTAGTCTGAGTGGACAATTTAGATCCACCGGTATCTTTTTTGTATATGCCATGCGGCAAAATTACGGGATTAAATTCTGAAAATCAAGTATGGAATAATTCTTCGGTATATGAATAATTTTTCCGTACTTGATATTTGGTTATGTATGAGGTAATTTTGCAATCATAATTAATAAATAAAAACATGAGAAACGAAATTAAGGAATACGAAGCAGTTGCAAAAGCTGCCGAAAAATTTGTAAAGAGTGTTGCCGAGGGTAACAGCGAGTATGCCAAAACTCTTTTTACCGATGATGCAGTGTTATTCGGCATCCTCGACGGAGCGGTGGAGCGGGGTTCCATCAAGCAGTTCTATCACAATGTCGATACCGTAGGAGCAGGCGATGACTTCAATGCCCGTATCGATGTGTTGGCAGTGGAAGAGACCATAGCGGTAGTAAGAGTGCTTGAAGAAAAATGGGGCGGCCGTATTGACTTCACCGACTTCCTGCTGCTTCTCAAACTCGATGGGGAATGGAAGTGCGTTGCCAAGGCTTACAATCAAAACTCAAATACCATCAAGGAATAACTATATACTCACCGGGAAATGATAGTGACGATCGGAAGGCTATCAGTAAAATTTACCATGTGAGATAAAAATCAAATTTAACGGATGGAGGGCTTCCTCACCCTTGCAAGAACGCGCCGTTCAGTGCGCTCTTTCTCTTCCTGAAATCTATTTCAATATGTACACTTCCATACCGCTTGGGATTTATAGATATTTATAGTTGATGGTACTTTAGGGTTTATATAAAAATAAGACTGCCGCAGTTAGGTGCGGCAGTCTTATCAATTTATATGTAAAGGGATTTATTTCTGAATTATTTCGAAAATTCGGGCAGGACCTTCAATAACGAGGTTACGGGTTTCAGGCGCGAAAGTGATATTGGTGAATGGAGTGTCAATCTTACGCGATTCGATCACAGCGCCTTGGTCGTTAAGTTGCTTGAGAGTAACATCTCCGGTGAGTGTATCAAGCAGGAATACAGCTGAGTTGGCTTCTTCTTTGCGGCTGAATTTGAGAGCTCCGGCATTGGAATAAGCTGTCGATGGGTTGTTGTCAAACGCGAGAAGTGCAAGTGCGTTGTTATCGGATGTAATCTTAATACCAATATTATTTTCATTTGCCGGGTTAACGCGGAAAGAGCGCACGGCAGCCCAGTTGCTCTTCTTGCTTTCGAGTTTGCGCAGACGCACATAACGGGCTTTCACCGGTTTACCATTCCAATCAATAACATACTGACCTTCGAGTTCATCTGTGAGCGGCAGCCATTCCTTGCCATCAACAGACGCTTCTACTACGGCTTTGTCAAAATAGTCAACATCGTCAACGGAGTTGCGACCCTGATAAATAGAGACATTTTCAACATCAATAGGCTGACCGAGATCAAGTCCGATCCAGTGACCTGCTCTCTGAGCGTTGCCTGAATGATAGAAGGTTGTAGTATCGTTGTCAAGCATTAGTTTGCCCATGGGTGATGACAGGTTCTTATATGAACCGATGGGACGATGAATGCCGGGATGTGTGCCTGCAACACTTGTATAGAATGCATAAAGCATACTGTCCATAGCGTTTTCATAGAAGGGCTGGAGTTTCATAGTTCCGATTTTGTGAGCCTGATATGCCTCTATTTCTTCGGGAGACATAAGATTTCTCACATAAGCAGCCCAGAATTCTGATGGATTTTCTCCCTCAAATATTTTAATGAGATCAAGAGTTCTATTTCCTCTTTCGCCAAGTTTACCAAACTCTGTGAGCCACGGATTAATCTCAGCAAGAAGGGCTTTGTTGGAAATAGACTGCATCTGCTCAGGCACTTTAACAATGCGGTTAAACTCATTGCGGAGCGCCTCAAACTGTGCGGGAGTATAATTATTGTAAGGGAAAGTAGTAGTTTCCCAAGATTCGTCACGGCGATAACCTGTCTGGGTGTCAGCGGAGTGAATAGCGAAGAGACGATAAGCCTCCGCAGCTTCAGGAGCGATATTCACCAGACCCCGCTCCCAGTTGTCGATAGGATTATAGTCGGCAACATTCCAAGCATAGTCTGCAACTCCATACAGAGCCAGTTTGCTTGCTTCGCCGTGCTCCATAGGATTGCTCTCTATACCCGCAACATCTTTAACTGTCAAATTGGTATCAAGACCATAAACCGGACCTTGCAGAAGGATATTACGACAATAGTCAGTTACGGGGAAGTTCCACCAGAAGAGTGCGGGACGTTTGATTCTTGAATTCACAAACTCAAGAGTCGAGGGAGTGAGGTCACTGCACACCACTTTACCGGTCCAGAATACCTCAACATCAGGATTGAGTGTTTCACCATAAACAGCCAGCTGTCCGGTTGGTTTGGGATTAGCCCAAAGCTCGGTATAGTCAGTAGGACAAATCATAAGGTTAGTCACATCGCCCTTTGCCTTAACAAAGTCATTTGTGAGATCATTGAGAAGCTGAGTCTGCATCTTTGAATCAGCGCCTTTACCACTGATATCGTCAAAGAAGATAGCAAATGAACGTACACCGAGATCATACATCATGCTGAGTTTGCCTACCAAACTATCATAGTCTGCTTTATCCCATCGGATGTCCTGTCCCGGATGGATAGCCCACACAAAATTCACATGATTCTTTTTACAAGCAGCAACCAGCTCCTTGATTTTGTTTGCCTGATCCTCGGGATAAGGGAGACGCCAATAGGGTGAGCTGTGGTATGGATCATCTTTCGGACCGAAAATATAGTCGGTCATCTTGTTTTTGCCATAGAAATCAATCAACGACAAGCGGACCTCATGGCTCCAGGGATTACCGTAGAACCCCTCCACTACTCCGCGATAAGGCAGATCAGGATAGTCATTTATAGCGACAACTGGAAGAGTACCGCCTGCAGCAACGGGACTATCAAGCAACTGACGCAGAGTCTGAAGAGCATAAAATACTCCTGATTTATCAAAAGCGGAGATTTTGACACCTGACTTATCTATGTTCAGAGAATATGCGCCTTTCACCGCCTTAACATTGGCTTTAGCTGCTGCTTTCGCACCATATTCCGCCTTAACTTTCAATCCTGCCGGAGACTTTGGTAGATTCAAGGTTGTGAAGTCTCCGCCAAAATCAGCAAGAAATTTGGCATCCGGCTTAAATCCCGCCGCAATATTGACGGTACGCGCAGAATCCACAGTAAGCTGATGAGGAGTAGGATTAATGATAATACCCTTATGATCAACCTTGTGACCGGGTACTTTGAGGAAATCTTGCACCTCTTTGCGCTGTGAGCTGAGGTCAACCTGCGCAGCAACCGGCACGGCAGAGAACGCAACAGCCGCAAAAGCGGAAATAAGAATACGATTAAAATTCATGGTTATATGTATTTATAATTTGAATTGCACGGTTATGCTACAAAGTTACATTTAAAACAATAAAAAAACAAGTGTCCGCAGTTCTTATGAATTGCGGACACCCGTAAATACTGTCGTAAAATGTCAATTACGCCTTGATGCGCTCAACATATGAGCCGTCGCGGGTATCGATTTTCACCTTATCACCGATATTGCAGAAGAGAGGTACACGCACTTCAGCACCGGTTTCAAGAGTAGCGGGCTTCAGAGTGTTTGTGGCAGTGTCACCCTTGATACCGGGTTCGGTATATGTGATTTCGAGAACCACACTTGTGGGCATTTCGCAAGTAAGGATTGTATCAGACGCAGCGTGAACCATAGCTTCGCAGATGTCACCCTCCTTGAGGAACTGCACACCTTCGATACTTTCTCCGGGGAGAGCAACCTGCTCAAATGTTTCGGTATGCATGAAGTTGTAGCCCATATCATCCTTGTAGAGATACTGGTAGGGACGACGCTCAATGCGAACTTCCTCAACCTTAACACCGCTATTCCAGGTTTTGTCGATTACACGACCGGTCTTAACGTTTTTGAGTTTGGTACGCACGAAAGCGGGACCTTTACCGGGCTTAACGTGAAGGAACTCAACGATAAAATAGTAGTTGCCATCGATATCGAGGCACATTCCGTTTTTAAAATCAGCAGTAGTAGCCATAAAAAATATTGTGGTTTCTTATAATAATTTCGTATTGACAGCAAAGCGGTTATGCCAATAATGGCACAAAAATACAAAATTATCCATGATTTACCAAAACAGAGAA
>CAMWUZ010000127.1 GCA_947177595.1 uncultured Porphyromonadaceae bacterium
GAAGAATTATAATAAATAAATTAATTAAAACTTATGAAAAGACAAATTGTAAGATTGTTGTGTTTTATACTCGCTAGCCTGAGTATAAATATCGGTTATTCACAGGATACCACATGTGTGAAAGGGATAAATTATAAGCTGTTTCCCAACAGTAAAGAGGCTACTGTGATAGCTAAGGACGGTGGTTATAGTGGAAATGTAAATATTCCCAATAAATTAACAATTGATTATGAACCTTACACTGTTACTGGAATTGGTAGTGGAGCGTTTTCGGACTGTTCTCAGTTAAAGGAAGTTATAATACCTTCATCAGTTATCGGAATCATGGAGAATGCTTTTACAAATGTTCCGGTAGGGTTGAATATCTACATAAATCAGTCTAAAGTGATTAATTTCGTAAAAAAAGCATTTGATCAGAGCTGTTATGAGAATGCCACTATATATCTGCCAACTGAATCAATATTGAAGCAATACAAAAATAACGCATATTGGGGCAAGTTTACCAAAACAGGTATTGTACCGAAAGCTAAATCTGATGGTGTTGATCGTCGAAGCCAACTCGAGAAGACAATGGGTAACAAGAGAATGAAGACTAGTTCAAAATCAAAAAAAATAACATTCTGATATGAAAAAAATTATATTAATTTTTGCTTTAATAGTACTTGCACTGAGTTCACTTCAAGCTCAGAATGTAGTAACCTGTGCCAAGCAGGAGTTGTTACAAGGACAAAAAGCACAACTGTCAAAACAATATGGAAGTGAACAAGTTGAAAGTGCTTTAAACGGTGAAATTAAAGAAGGGATGCCTGAAGGACTATTATTGAAGGCATTTAATACTGAATCAGTAAAATACGATGCAGAAGGATGTAAGGCTTATAATATTTATAATGATGATATTCTTAAAAAACGGAAGCCGAATATGCCTAAACCTAATCCATTATATTTTGTGATTGTATCAGATAAAAAAGTTGTGAAGATTAAACCCGGAGAAAAGAATTCTAGATATAAGATTAGAAATGGGACTATAATATATTAAATCTCATTATATAGAAATCTACAAAATATTATTGTGAGATAAACCATAAAGAATCAAGTCCATCTTCAATCTATCAAGAAGTTGGACTTGATTTGTATGATAGGGAGTAGGATAGGCTTTCAAATGAATTATAACTTTGAAATGATATTAAATTCACCATGTTGCAATCCCATTCCAATTTGATGAAAGTGTAGTAGGATTGGTGATATTGAATTTAGGAAATGATGGTGTCTTCTTGGGAGGATACCATGCCGCGGATACGGTAGCGGATACCGGTACGCTGTCCGGCTGTATAGATAAAAGTTTCGTTTGAGCCGGGGCGGCTTACTTCATTAAAATATAGCGGAGCGTTCTGGGTAAGGCTCTTGAATTTGACAACATCCCCCGGATACAAACGTCCGTGCTCAGAATGAACGACTTTGAATAATCCCTTTTCCATGCATATCAGATTGCAGATTCTGTCCGGTAGCCAAGTGAGCTCTATCACACTGCCGGGGATTATTTCATCCGTCGTGATTGTTTCACCGATATATTCCGACGATTGTATATCCTGACTTTTATAGCAGTTGATAAAATCCTCGATACTGTTATATCCTAAGAAATTGACTAATGATAAAATAGTGTATTTATACGGTTTGTACGCTGAGGATACATCTTTGTTATAACCCCAGATGCGTTTTAATGTAGAACCGGATACTCTTTTACCGACTTTGCTCAGTTCTTCAGACAAGTAATCGAAATCCCGGGGAGAAGACAAACCTCTGCCAAGCCTCTTTTCAACTGCCATACACAGATTTGAAATATATTCCTTGTTCTCAGTGAGCTGTCTGTCAATCATTTAAATGGTGTTATGTATTTCTTTTGAGTGTAAAATTAGTAAAAAGAGTCAATCCAAACATATCCATCTTAATCCATCTTTCTAATCTGATTTCTGAATTCCTTGCTGACCACCCGATTTTGCCACCACCTCTAAAGCAGAGACATCACGTGTGGTGTCCGTTGGGCTTCCTACGGTTGATAGTCCCGCTACTAGCCACTGCCGTCATCATCCCGCATAATCCATCGCCAAGCCTGAAGTCCTTACCCACCTTAAAGACCTTATGAGTAAAAAAAGAGACCGCCCGAAAAGAGCGGTCTCTCAGATTATATAGATGTGGGATTAGTCAGCTATAGGATACTGTTCGCGGATAGGATCGTCATACTGCTCCTGAGCCGCTTTCAGTTTCGCCATCATGCGCTTTGTAACCTCCTCGGTGCCGGGCTTGCCGAATATATTCTTCATTTCGGTGGGATCCTCCTGAAGATCATAGAGTTCCCAGTGGTCGATGTCGTTATAGAAGTGAATCAGCTTATAGCGGTCATCGCGCACACCGTAGTGACGTTTGACGGCGTGCTCGGCAGGATACTCATAGTAGTGGTAGTAGAGATTGTCGCGCCACTCTTCAGGACCCTTTTCATCGCGGAGCAGAGGAAGAAGGGATACCCCCTGCATATCTTCGGGCACTTCCACGCCGGCGAGTTCAAGGAATGTGGGGGCGTAGTCGATGTTCTGCACCATTTCAGGCACATCTCCGCGGCGGTTGAAACCTTCGGGAAGAAGCATCACGAGGGGAGTGCGGAAAGATTCCTCATACATGAATCGCTTGTCAAACCAACCGTGTTCGCCCATATAGAAACCCTGGTCACTGGTATAGACAACGAGGGTGTTGTCAAGCATATCGTGCTCTTCGAGATAGTCAAGCACCTTGCCTACATTGTCGTCAAGGCTCTTCACAACCTTCATGTAGTCGCGCATATATCTCTGGTACTTCCACTCGGCGAGCTCCTTACCGCTGAGGTTCTTGGCATAGAAGTCGTCGATAATCGGCTGGTAGAACGCATCATAAACCGCCCGCTGCGCGCTGTCCATTCTGCCGATAAACGCAAGATAGGTGCCTTTGAGCGGAGTCTTTACTGTGTCGTTCAGCATCTTGAGGTCATAGATGATGTCAAGATCCTTGGCGATTGACATTTCCTGAGCCGCTGCCGCGGGACGGCCTTCGTAATCGTCATAGAAGTTTTCGGGAACAGGGAAATTGGTGTCCTCAAACAGAGCGAGGTCGCAGGTGTCGGCGAGCCAGTCGCGGTGAATTGCCTTATGATGAATCAGCAGAGCGAAAGGTTTGCTCTTGTCGCGCTCGTTTTCAAGCCAGTTGAGGCTCTTTTCTGTTATGATATTGGTGAGATAGCCGTGCTCCTTGATAGTGTCTCCGTTTTCGTGAATAAAGCGGGGGTTATAGTAGTCACCTTGACCCGGCACAACCTCCCAGCGGTCAAATCCGGTGGGAAGGGTCTCGAGATGCCATTTACCGAAGATGGCGGTCTCATAACCGGCGTTCTGCAAATATTTCGGAAAGGTGGGCTGACTGCCGTCAAACACACTTATCTCGTTGCTCACAAAGCCGTTTTTATGGCTATGCTTACCGGTGAGCATACAAGCTCTTGATGGACCGCTCAGGGAGTTGGCAACAAAGCTGTTGGTGAATTTAACACCGTCGCGGGCAATACGATCGAGGTTGGGGGTATTCATGTAGCGGGTGTCATAGCAGCTCATCATCTGGGCGGTATGGTCATCCGTCATGATATACACTATATTCATCGGTTTCTGCTGTGTCTGCTCGGCGGTCTTGGCTGTGGAGCAGCTCACAAATGGTACTATCGCGGCTGCGGCGGCAACCGGAACGGTCATTGTGGTGGGTTTCAGATGTCTCATTTATTAATTTAAGGTTTTGAGATTATATCGCAAAGATAGCGTGTTTTTCTGTCATTTGAATTAATTTTGTATAGATTATCCAAGTTTTTTGTCTTTATTATGATAAATCCGTTCTCTCATCCTATTTATGTGATGCCTAAGCCGGTGGGCAGTGCTTGCAATCTGGCGTGTGAATATTGCTATTATCTTGAGAAGAAGGGATATTACCCTGATGCGCGCAAGCAGTTGATGAGCGAGGCTACTCTCGAGGAGTTCATCAAGCAATATATCGAGGCTCAGACTGTGCCGGAAGTGATGTTTACCTGGCATGGAGGTGAGGCAACGATGCGACCGGTGGATTTCTATCGCAAGGCAATGGAACTTCAGAAAAAGTATGCCGGAGGCAGACGGATAGAGAATTGTCTTCAGACAAACGGAACTCTGCTGACAGACGAATGGTGTATTTTTCTGAAAGAAAATGACTGGCTGGTCGGTGTGTCCGTTGACGGTCCGCAGGAGTTTCATGACGAGTACCGGCGCACTTCGGGGGGCAAGGCTTCGTTTATGAATGTGATGCGGGGAATCAAATTGCTGCAGCGGCATGGTGTTGAATGGAACGCTCTTGCAGTCGTAAATGATTATAATGCGGATTATCCAAGAGAGTTTTACCGATTCTTCAAGGAGATGGGATGCCGGTTTATTCAGTTCACCCCTGTTGTGGAGCGCATCGCGTCAAATGATATGCTTGCCGATGTCGCCACTGCCGGCGAAATGGCGCCATTCTCGGTTACTCCGGAGCAGTGGGGCAATTTTCTGATAGGAGTGTTTGACGAATGGGTAAAAGAAGATGTCGGAAAGATTTTCGTGCAGATTTTTGACGCGACTCTCGCCAATTGGGTAGGGGAGCAGCCGGGAGTCTGCACGCTGGCGAAGAACTGCGGTCATGCGGCGGCAATGGAGTGGAACGGAGACGTTTATTCCTGCGACCACTTCGTTTTCCCGGCATACAAGCTCGGCAATATTCATGAGAAGCATCTGATAGAGATGATGAGCAGCGACCAGCAGCAGCGATTCGGCTCTATAAAGCATGGTTCTCTTCCGGCACAATGCCGCGGGTGCAGATGGCTCTTTGCCTGCAATGGCGAGTGCCCGAGAAACCGGTTCGCCGTCACCGTTTCGGGTGAGCCGGGTCTAAATTATCTGTGTGAGGGCTACCGGCGCTATTTCGAGCATGTGGCTCCGTATATGGACTTTATGGCGGCTGAACTTCAGGCCGGTCGTCCACCGGCAAATGTCAATGGCAAACGATTCTAAAACTATCTTGAATTATGGATGATAAAAAGCGAAAGACCTTAGCCAAATTCGGCTTGGTATGCGGTATAATAATGATTGTCTGCGGAATAATCATTACTGTAGTCTCAGCGATGGATGTTGAGGTCAGACCATTCTGGCGAATATTAAGCGGCGTTTTCTTCATTGCCTTAGGCACACTTTACTGGATAACCAACTCCCGCGCCCTCAAAAAGTAAAATTTGTCCTCGGGGGATTATAGGCGGATTTTGAATGTGCGACGGGCGAAGCGGATGATGTACATTCCTTTTGCGAGGTTTGATATTGTGTCCCCTCCGTTTGCGGCGGCAACCTTTGTTCCGGAGGCGCTGTAAACCGTGGCGCTGCCTTTTCCGTGCAGCACGATGGCGCCGTCCTCCACCGTCACGTAGTTCCTGCGCTGTATCTCCT
>CAMWUZ010000128.1 GCA_947177595.1 uncultured Porphyromonadaceae bacterium
TTTCTGAACTTGGTGACAAGATTCCCGCAGATCTCAAGACACCTATTGAAACTGCGCTTACCAAACTTAAAGAAGCTCACAAGACTCAGGATATCGCCGGAATCGATGCCGCTATCAAGGAAATCGAAACCGCATTCGGAGCAGCACAGCAGGCTATCCACAATGCGCAGGCTCAGGCGTCAGCCGATCCCGGTGCAGGAACCAACCCCGGTCCTCAGCCCGGAAATGGAGGCGATGTTCAGGACGTTGACTTCGAAGAAGTTAAATAATAATACTAAATAACATTGTAACCCGATTCATCACAAAAAATAATGAATCGGGTTACTTTTTTAATAAAAAGAAACTATGATAAGATTAAATTGCTTTTTGGAAATAGCCGACAGCTCCCTCAGGCAGAAAGCTGTTGAAGCAGCGGTGGAACTTGTGGAACTTTCGCTGCATGACAAAGGTTGCATTGCTTACGAGGCATTTGGCAGTCTGACCTCCGACAACCATATTGAGATTGTTGAGACATGGAAAGATGAAGAAAGCCTTAAGGCACACATGGCTACCCCTCATTTCAAGCGCCTTGTTCCCGAACTTGAAAAGTGTGGCACCCTCACACTCGAAAAATTCACCTTCTAAACCCGATAGACTCTAATTCGCAACAAATTGTTTGCTTATCGATAAAATATACCTAAATTTGCAGTGCAGTATTCCTTTGGGATATTGCACCCTTACATATTAGCTCAATCGCTATCTGAATCACCACCTCGGAATATGAACGAGCTAAGATAATCAATATTGAGATTCGTGCCACACGGTGCGGACTTTCTCATCATTGATTATGGCTTGTGGTGAGCCAAGATAGCGTATGACGGAAGTCTGCGCTTTTGTTTTATTGCATTTGCGCCTACTGAGTCAAAGAACATAAATAACGGCAATAATGCTTAAAACTAAATAAACTAATAATCAAATGAAAAAATTACTCACATTGATTGTGCTTTTTCTATCAGTGAATGTAATGGCGCAAGAAAAAGTGCATTTCAATTTAACCCCATTAGCATCGTTTATCACTGATAGTGGAGAAGATTTTGTTGTCGTCCCCTTTGAAGGAAAATCTACTCATGAAATCTATCAAACATTATCCACAAATGTAGGTTCTATTTATAACGACCCATCAAAAGTCATGAGCGGTGTTGAAGATGCCTCAATTAAGGTTCGGGGCTATTCATCAAATCTATGTCAAAAGAAAGTTATATTAACTTTTGATGGTGGAGGTCACTATCAGTTAGAGTTCAAAATCAAGGATGGTCGTGTAAGAGTTACTGCACCGTATATAGAGAATCAAATTACATTCAATACTCAGCCAATTTCTTATGGAGAATTCCGCTATATCGTTTCTAAATGGTATGATAAGAAAACAGGAGAGCCAAAAGATAAAAACAAAAATGATATATCCCGTGTAGAGAATCAAATTAATGGGCTAGTAAATAGTATTCTTGGACTGGACGCAAGTACTGCTGAAGAAGAATGGTGAAAATTTTCTGATTTACACCTCCACGAGTATGTATTACTTCCGGCACTACTAATGAAAATAAACCGTTACCAATTCTGGTAATGGCTTATTTTTTTGTACAATAGACTTTAAAAAATTAGATATATTTGTAATTAATAATAAAGAAAGTTACTTCAATGATGTCTAAGTTAATAAGAAATATCTTTCGAATAAGTTCCGTACTACAAAAGAAAAGAGGCTGCCTAATAAGTGAACTTTATAGTATGACTTTTGGGATCATTTAATTATAAAGGAATGAGATTTTTCAAAAAGATATCCAGGGGTTTATATCTATATTCAGATATGATTTAATTTAAAACCTTATTCCGGTGTGTTCAATCTTGTATTACTCTTTTGCGCCGCTCACAGTACCCTGATGGTGTTTCACCGGTTATTTTTTTGAAGGTACGTGAGAAATGCTGTGGATACTCAAATCCTAACGAATAAGCAACCTCAGAAGAATTCATTCCTGATACAAGCCGATTCCTGGCAAGTTGCATCACATATTGCTTGATATGATGGTTTGCGGTGTCTCCGGTTGCTTTCTTGATGACATCGCTGAGATAGGTCGGAGACATATTCAACTGCTCCGAGCAATACTGCACTGTCGGCACACCGTTTTTCAACTGCTTTTCTTTCTCAAAATAATCTTTCAGCAGTTTTTCAAAGCGGGTAAGTATGTCGTTGTTGACAATGGTTCTTGACACGAACTGACGGTTATAGAATCTCTGGGCATACCGTAATAATAGATTTATGAATCCGACGATAATTCTATTCTGCATCACATCAGCATGGAATCTCAGTTCATTCCTTATCTGCATGAACAGTCCTATCATTATATCTCGTTCTTCTTCCGACATGTGCAGAGCCTCATTTATTCGGTAATCGAAAAAAGAGAAGTTCTTGATTTCCTTTTCAAGTCCGGTCCCCTGTAATATATCCGGATGAAACAACAGTGCCCAACCGCTCAGATTCACAAGTTTGCCGTCATCTTCCTTTCCACCTATCTGACCGGGTGCAACGCAGATCAGTGTGCCATCGGAATAATCATATTTTCCGGTTCCATAAGTAAGGTCGATACCTTCCTCATCACCTTGTAGAAACAACCCATAAACCTCATAATGATTCAGACTGTGGGGTACAGGCGACAGTTCACTGTAATTTATGACACTTACCAGTTCGTGAGTGTCGGTCTGACCCATAAGTGAACTATAGTCGGAAGGCTTGCTTACTTTAAGGATCTTACTCATATTGAAGGGCTACATAATATGATTTTCAGTTGTAAAGTTACAAAAATATCTCCGACTTATCTTACAAAGCGGACGATGTTTAATAAAATGGTTAGAACTCAGTAATATTTGTCACATAATATTTATCATCATGACCTAATTTTGCAATATGAATAAAATTGAAGAAATGAAAACAAAAATCATGTTGTCGAAGGACTTCTGTGAGATGGAGGCTGTTAAATATATAGCTTTTCGTTACGGCACCACTCCGGAGCAGGTTCTGGAGCATTATTTCATTCAAAGTGGAATAATTCCCTCCAATGAGCGGCACTACTCATATTGTCTTACCCCGAATGAGATGGCTTTGTTCCACGATCTCGGCGTCCAGCCATCAATGTTAGAAATCAATTAAAATCAGTATTATGAAAGATATTTTTGAAAGAGACCGCTGCGGTGAGATGGTTTCGCCCAATGATAGCGGATATGATGAGGCTCTTGCCGCCGCAGCCGGTGTAGATACAAAAGGGTCTTGGGAAAATCCTATGGCATGAAAAGATTAGTTTTATTCTTTACCGCATTGATTACTGTTTTAGGTGTGGTTGCCCGGACAAATATTAAGGCGATAGACGTCCATTCTCACATCGTAACCGATGACTATCTGAATTATCTCGCCTACAATGATGCGCTGATGGCAGACGGCTATCCATTGCTTCTTAAACAAGGGCTTACCGAGCCGATAGACATTGACGGCAATCTCTCCAGGCTGTATTATGACCTTGCAGGAGGGCTCTCGGTTCAGGCAATAAAGATGCTGCTAACAGTTACCACACCGGATCACATAATGTTCGGAACTGACTATCCGTTTGTCCCGGTACCGATTCTTGAAAAGGTTGCTGCTAAGGTAAGGAATGAAATCATTCAGGATGAGCAGCTCGGGCAATATGCAGATGATATAATCCGAAACAATGCAATGAAATTATTTAAGACCGAAGAATAACTATGGCTAAAAAAGTAAACTTGGGCTCAAGATTAGCTCTATATCCTACCCCCGTTACCGTAATCGGTGCGGATGTGAACGGAAAGGTAAACTGGATGGAGCTTGCACATATTGGAATAGTCAGCCATGACCGCGTGCTCGTAAGTATGGCGCAGGCTCATTACACAACTCCGGCTCTCGGCATAGGAAAACGCTTCTCGCTCAATCTCGTAAGTCCCGAGATGCTTGATAAGGTCGATTATGTCGGCAGTGTGGATGGCGACAAGGAGGACAAGTCCGAGGTGTTTGAGTATCATCGCGGTGAGGCAGGTACTCCCGTCATAGAAGAGGCTCCGCTGACTATGGAGCTGGAAATCGTTGACATATACGAATGCAACGGTTTCAACAACTTTATCTGCTCTATTGTTAACACTTACGTCAACGAAGATAACCTTGACGAAAATGGCAAGATTGACTACAATAAGATGCATACCGTGCTGTTTGAGTTCCCGACCTATTCATACATCCTGTCAGGAGATGTAATAGGAAAATGCCGCAAGATGCACGATTACTGGAGCAAAAAGCACTGAAAATGATTCGTTTACTTAAAATACTGTTGACTTTCGCCACTATACCTGTCTTATTCAGTGCGTGTGGCGATAGTCACTTAGCAGAAACAACTTCCACGGATAACAATATGTGTGATAAACTTCCAATGCAGTCCGACGGTTTAGTCCGTCTTTCAAAGATTAAGGTTAATCCGGAGTATATTGATGAGTACATGAAATATGCCGTCGAGGTAGGCACAGCTTCTTTGGAAACAGAGCCGGGAGTTCTGACGATGTATGCGGTTGCCGATAAGGAAAATCCATGTAATATCACAATTTTGGAGACTTACGCGAGTCAGGAGGCATACAAAAGCCACATCGCTTCAGAGCATTTCCAAAAGTACAAGCAAAGTACTCTGCATATGGTGGACTCCCTTATGCTTGATGACGTGACACCTTTGAACCCAGATAACATAATAACAAACACTATCAGAAAATGAATCGCTTTATTATTTCATTGATTTTTAGTATAATCACATTAATACCCACTATGGCACAAAAGAAAATAATTCAGACAGCAGGGCGGCAGCAACTTGGTGAGTTCGCGCCGGAATTTGCCCGACTCAATGACGACATCCTCTTTGGAGAAGTCTGGAGCCGTAATGATCTTCTTTCGCTGCGTGATCGCAGTCTCGTCACAATCACAAGCCTTATCTCACAAGGCATTACCGACACCTCGCTTATCTATCACCTTCAGGAGGCTAAGAAGAATGGTATTACCCGCACTGAGATATCCGAAATACTGACCCATATCGCGTTCTATGCAGGCTGGCCCAAGGCATGGGGTGCGTTCCGTCTTGCCAAGGATGTCTGGAACGAAGATACCAAAGGTGATGATGCAAAGGCAGCTTTCGCGCGGGAAATGATTTTCCCGATCGGAGAACCCAATACCGCATACGCCAGATATTTCATAGGTAACAGTTATCTTGCTCAGATTTCGTCAGAACAGATACCGTTTGCCAATGTCACTTTTGAGCCCGGTTGTCGCAATAACTGGCATATCCACAAGGCTGACAAGGGTGGAGGTCAGATGCTGGTGGGAGTCGCCGGTCGTGGCTGGTATCAGGAAGAGGGTAAAGAGCCTGTTGAGATCCTTCCCGGCACTGTTATTAACATCCCCGCCAACGTGAAGCACTGGCATGGC
>CAMWUZ010000129.1 GCA_947177595.1 uncultured Porphyromonadaceae bacterium
CGTAAGTACAATAAATTTCTTCAATCTCACCGGCATCATTTTTCTTCACACCGGTACATTTAATAATATAAGCGCCCTTGAGTCTCACCTCTCCTTCAGGAGCAAGACGGAAGAATTTTTTGGGCGGATTTTCCATGAAATCTTCGCGCTCAATAAATATTTCACGTGAGAACGGCATCTGATGTGTTCCTTCCTCAGGTTTTTCAGGATTATTCTCCATCTCCACCATCTCCACTCTATCCTCCGGATAATTTGTAATAATAACCTTCACGGGATTAATAACAGCCATTCCACGTGTAGCAACCGCATTCAAATCTTCACGAACAGCATGTTCAAGAAGTCCGACACTGTTTAACGCTTCATATTTGGTATAGCCGATTTTATCCACGAAATTGCGTATTGACTGGGGAGTAAATCCACGTCGGCGCATACCGCTTATAGTCGGCATTCGCGGATCATCCCATCCTGCAACGAGCCCTTCTTTCACAAGCTGAAGAAGTTTTCTTTTACTCATTACGGTATAAGTGAGATTGAGACGGTTGAACTCTATCTGACGAGGGCAATATGATTCATCGGCGAGCTCTTTCACAAAATATTCGTAGAGAGGACGATGTACTTCAAATTCAAGAGTGCAGATAGAGTGTGTGACTCCTTCAAAATAGTCACTCTGACCATGAGCGAAGTCATACATCGGATAAACTTTCCACTTATCTCCGGTGCGGTGGTGAGGAGTCTTGATTATACGATACATAATCGGGTCACGGAAGTGCATATTGGGAGATGCCATATCTATCTTGGCTCTTAGCACTCTCGCTCCTTCATCAAATTCACCGGCATTCATGCGCTCAAATAGATCCAAATTCTCTTCAGGAGTTCTATTTCTGTAAGGACTTTCCTGCCCCGGCTCCGTAGGAGTGCCCTTTTGTTTAGCTATTTCTTCAGAGGTCTGATCATCAACATATGCCTTTCCTTCTTTAATGAGACGCACTGCGAGATCATAAAGCTGAGGGAAATAATCGCTTGCATAATATTCACGGTCACCCCAGTCAAAACCGAGCCAGTGAATATCCTCTCTTATAGAATCCACATACTCGACATCTTCCTTGACCGGATTGGTGTCATCAAAACGAAGATTACAGGTACCTCCAAATTTTTCAGCAACACCGAAATCCATGCATATAGCCTTTGCATGACCGATATGAAGATAACCGTTCGGTTCAGGCGGAAAACGAGTATTCAGCCTTCCTCCGTTTTTACCTGCTTTGAGATCGTCTGCAACAATCTGTTCTACAAAATTCAAGCTTTTTTTCTCGGTAGCTTCACCTTCTGGTTGCTGTGTCATAGCTATATGGATAATTACTTTTATCTATTAAAAATATCGTACAAAATTAAGCTATATTTCTAAACTGTGCAAAAATCAGTCTTCGCGGCGAATCCGTGCACCGAGAGTATTGAGTCTCACATCAATATCTTCATAACCTCGGTCAATCTGGCTGATATTTCCGATTTCGCTCGTACTGTTTGCCGACATCGCTGCAAGCAGCATCGCAATTCCCGCACGTATATCAGGTGACAACATCTTATTACCTCTGAGCGCCACACGGTTATCAAGTCCTATTACCACTGCTCTGTGAGGATCACACAGCATAATCTGCGCCCCCATATCTATCAGCCTGTCAACAAAGAAAAGTCGGCTTTCAAACATTTTCTGGTGTATGAGAACGCTACCACGACACTGTGTAGCCACCACAAGCATCACACTCAGCAGATCCGGAGTTAGACCGGGCCACGGGGCATCGGCTATAGTGAGAATAGAACCATCAAGTGCCGTTTCAATCTCATAATGGTCTTTTGCCGGAATAAAAATATCATCTCCTCTCAGCTCCAGATCTATGCCCATTCTTCTAAAACTATCAGGAATAATTCCGAGATTTGGATATGAAACATTTTTTACCGTAATCTCACTCCGGGTAATAGCTGCCATACCGATGAAACTTCCAACTTCAATCATATCAGGCAGAATGCGGTGCTCTGTTCCATGAAGTTTTTCGCAGCCATGAACGGTAACAAGATTTGAGCCAAGACCATCAATTTTACAGCCCATTCCCTCCAACATTCTGCAAAGCTGCTGCACATAAGGTTCACAGGCAGCATTGTAGATTGTAGTCCTGCCTTCAGCGAGACTCGCAGCCATTATTATATTGGCGGTTCCGGTAACAGATGCCTCATCAAGCAACATATATGCACCTTTGAGTCCATCGGGAGCCGTCAAATGATATGCGTGGCGGTTATCATCATAAGATAATTTTGCACCGAGATTAATGAGTCCGGTGATATGTGTATCAACCTTACGTCTGCCAATCTTGTCTCCACCGGGTTTTGCAAACCATGCGCTACCAAACCGGGCAAGAAGGGGACCAACTACCAGTACACTGCCTCTCAACGTCGCGCATTTTTCAATAAATTCATTGCCATTGATATATTCCAGATCGATATCATCGGCTTTAAATATATAATCACCTTTTGCCAATCTTTTGACTTTCACACCCATACCCTGCAAAAGAGATATAAGATTTCTCACATCCAAAATCTCCGGTATATTGGTGATTCTCACCTCCTCAGCAGTGAGAAGCACAGCACTAATTACTTCCAGTGCCTCATTTTTAGCACCTTGAGGCTCAATCTCACCGTGCAGACGGTGACCTCCTTCTATGATAAATTTGCTCATTATTTTAATATTTCCGGCTAATTTAACACTATATCTGCTGAAGTGCAAATCATAGGTAAACTACTTCGGGTTTCAGCTCTATACCGAATTTGCTATTGACGCTCTCAACAATAGCACTCTCAAGATTGAGTATCTCGGTTGATGAGGCATTTCCGGTAGCATTTACCAGAATCAACGGCTGCTTATGCCATACTCCGGCATTGCCAAGAGTCCGCCCCTTCCAGCCACACTGCTCAATCAACCATGCCGCCGGTATTTTCACATTATCATTCTCCAAAACGAACCGTGGCACAGATTCAACATCAATATTTTCAGATTCAAGTCGCTTACAAAAGACCTTCCATTCCTGTGAATCGATAACCGGATTTTTGAAATAGCTTCCGGCACTTCCCACCTCCTCAACTTTAGGAAGTTTGGAATCTCTTATCTCAAGTATCGCCGTCCTTACCTCCGCCGGAGTGAGATTTTCCTTAGATGATAGAGCTTTAAGCGGACCATATGTAAGACGGGGTGAATAATCGCTTGAAACCTCGATGCATACTTCAAGCACAATATATCGCCCGGCATATTCCGGCTCTTTCAGTAGCGAATGGCGATAACCATAGTGCAACTCTTCTCTCGAAATATCCAGGAATTTCTTCCCGGCAATATCCCAGACCTTTATGGATTTTACAACCTCACCAAATTCAACTCCATAGGCACCCGCATTCTGAACAGCGGCACCGCCTACAGATCCGGGGATTCCGGAAAGATTTTCCAACCCCCAATAACCTACCGCACACAAATGAGAGACAAGTCGATCAAGCTCCACCCCCGCACCGACTGTTACCTTAGCTCTACCGTTGCCTAACATCTCCACATCCCAACCCTGCACGGCAGGGTGAAGAAGCACACCATGATACTCCTCACTGAACACTATATTTGAACCGCCTCCAATTATAGCTATCTTACCGTCGATAGCCTGATTTTCAGCTAAAGATACTGCCGAAGGTGCGTCTTCTACAGCATCAAATTCCACCAAACAATCGCAAAGCGAATCCAGCCTGAGGGTATTAAATGGCTTAAGACCTATATTATTGTATGTGCGAATCATTACTTTTCACTGATATTTATATCTACAAAGTTAACCTTAATCTAATGACTTTCCAAATCAAACGTTATTCAGAAACTCTCTTTTACCAAATCTATCGGCGCCAAAGATATTTCTATTTACACTTTTTAACAACAAAACTATGCGTCAAGCACAAACAATTCCATATTTTTGTACTGGTAATTTTAAAACATAATAATATGCCACGCGAAAAATCACTTTTAAAAAGAGTTCTTGCCCACGAGAGCATCGATTACTCTAATTATTCACTTTCACAGCTTCAGGAAACAATTGAAAAACTTGTAGCAAAGGTTGAAGAACGCAAACCCCGCAAAGTCGTTCAGGCTAAAAACATCCCTAATCTGAATAAAATCAAGAAAGCTGTTCAGAAACTTAATATCGAAATTAACAAGCTCTAATTTCTGCAAAAGATAAAATTAACGGCAATCATGATTGATTGTCGTTTTTTATTTTTTTTAAGATACCTTAGTCATGCTACACCTATTTTAATATAGGGAAGAGCTGTTTTTTTCGTATTTTTGCAGAATGAAATTCCAACTTGACAGTTCATATAAACCCACCGGTGATCAGCCGCAGGCAATAGACAGTCTTGTAAGAGGTATCCAAGAGGGCGCTCCGGCTCAGACCCTTCTCGGTGTTACGGGCAGCGGTAAGACTTTTACCATGGCGAATGTTATTGAGAAGGTCAACCGCCCTACCCTCATTCTCAGCCACAATAAAACCCTCGCCGCACAGCTTTATGGAGAATTCAAGCGTTTTTTCCCTAAAAATGCTGTGGAATATTTTGTATCCTATTACGACTATTACCAGCCTGAAGCATATATACCTTCGGTAGATAAGTATATTGAAAAAGATCTCATGATTAATGATGAGATTGACAAATTGCGCCTTGCAACCACCTCCGCCTTGCTGAGTGGCAGACAGGATGTAATAGTTGTCAGTTCTGTTTCCTGCATTTACGGCATGGGCAATCCGGAGGATTTCAACAGTAATGTCATCACAATATCCAAGGGTCAGAAAATAAGCAGAAACGCATTTCTGCGAGAACTTGTAGGTGCATTATACAGTAGAAACGAAATCTCCCCTATCCGAGGTAATTTCAGAGTGAAGGGGGACACCGTTGACGTTCACCTCGCATACGAGGAAATTGTTGTACGGGTTTCTTTCTGGGGCGACGAAATTGAAGATATAACCACATTTTATTCCGCTGACAATGCTTTGCTCGGCAAACATGACAATTTCAAGATATTCCCTGCTAATATCTTTGTGACCTCTCCTGCACGACTCGCCTCCGGAATTGCCCAGATTGAACTTGACCTCGGAGAACAGGTGAATTTCTTCAACCGTGAGGCAAAAGAGCTTGAAGCTAAGAGACTCTATGAAAGAGTGACATACGATATCGAAATGATGCGCGAGGTCGGTCATTGCCCAGGTATCGAGAACTACAGCAGGTATTTCGACGGAAGACAGCCGGGTATGCGACCGTTCTGTCTTCTCGATTATTTTCCGAAAGATTTCCTGACCATCATAGATGAGAGTCATGTCACGGTACCGCAGATACGCGCGATGTGGGGCGGCGATGTGTCCCGAAAGATGAACCTGGTGGAATA
>CAMWUZ010000130.1 GCA_947177595.1 uncultured Porphyromonadaceae bacterium
TTGACCTCAGAGGCAATGGCGGCGGACTGCTCGAAAGTGCGGTGAGCGTGGTGAGCAACTTTGTGCCAAAGGGCACCAAAGTGTTGAGTACCAAAGGTAAGGGGCTGCTCAATGAAAAGGTTTATAAAACCACTACCGCACCTGTCAATACAACTATTCCGGTAGTTGTGCTTATAGACGGAGAAACCGCATCCTCCTCAGAGATCACAGCCGGCGCGCTTCAGGATCTTGATCGCGCGGTGATTGTAGGCAACCGCTCCTATGGCAAAGGTTTGGTACAGACCACCCGCGACCTCCCCTACGAAGGGCTCCTCAAGGTTACAATGGCAAAATATTACACTCCGAGCGGCAGACTTATTCAGGCTATTGACTACAGCCACAGAAATCCCGACGGATCGGTGAGCAGAATACCTGACAGTCTCACCAATACATTCACCACCGCCGGCGGCAGAATTGTGCGCGACGGAGGAGGAATCACCCCCGATGTGGAGGTCACATATCAACCTCTGAGCAGAATCACCTATAATATAATGCGTGATTTCTGGGCATTTGATTTCGCGAACAAATATCGAGCCAATCACCCAGAAGCGCCTGATTTCAACAGCTTCGCAATCACCGACTCCATATATAATGAGTTCAAAGCCTTCATCGATCCCGGTAAATTCGAGTATGACCGCGTTTGCGAGACCATGCTAAGCCGCCTTAGAGAAGCTGCAAAAGTGGAAGGATACAGCGAAGACAGTCTCAGCGCGGAATTTGACCGGCTTGAGGCAATGCTGCGCCGCCCGCTTGACAAAGATCTCGACACTCACCGCGAAGCAATCGAACCGATTATTCTGCGCGAAATAATGGAGCGATATTATTTCGATGCCGGCAGAATAAGAGTGGGACTGAGAAACGATGCCGGACTCGACTCGGCTATTCAGGTCCTCGAGACTCCCGGCAGATATGAGCGGCTACTGAAACCATCAAACGGTAAATAAATGAATCTTGAAGAAATTTCCGCGCGTTTCCTTTCGGGAGCGCGCGGCAAAGCATTTAATAAGGCGGTGAAATCCAACGCCACTGTTCTAAATTTTTATTCACTCGCCGGTTCATCAGCAGCTGTAGCTCTCAGTCAGCTCTCAGAAAAGAACCCCGTGCTGATTATCGCCGACACCCTGGATGATGCCGGGTATATATACCACGACATCACCAGAATATGCGGAGAAGAAAGCTGCGCATTTTTTCCAAGCGCATACAAAAGAGACATCAAATACGGTCAGATAGACCCCCCCTCACAAATCTTGCGCACGGAAGCGCTTAACCGATGGAATGAAGACCGGAGACTGAGGTTTGTAGTGACCTATCCGGAAGCTATCGCCGAAAAAGTTGCAACACGCAAGGATATCGGCGACCACACAATACGACTAAAAAAATCATCTTCCACCGACCTGCCGGAAACAATCAAATGGCTGCGTGCAAACGGATTCAGCGAGGTTGATTACGTTTATGAGCCGGGGCAATTCGCAAACCGCGGCTCTATTCTCGATATTTACGGATACAGCAACGAACTCCCCTACCGAGTGGATTTTTTCGGTGACGAAATCGACTCAATCAGAGTTTTCAATACTGAAACACAGCTCTCCGAGCAGAAACTTGAGGAGATTGCAATAACCGCGAACGTTGGAGAAACATCAGCCGGTGAATCCATACTCGCTTTCATAGAGCCGGATACTCTCATTGCCGTACGTGATGCTGACTACACTTTAAGCCGCGTGAACTCCGTAGCTCAGGAAACATTCAGCGACAGCGCGCTCATAGCCGACGAAGGGGACAAGGACGCTCTTAAGAACGTTGTTGATCCGGAACTATTCTCGGCAAAATTCAATGAATTCAGACGGATAGAATTCACCTCTGCCGCAGAGCCGCCGAAATCTTCTGAACTCTCACTTGATTTCAAGTGCTCCCCACAGGCTATATATCACAAGAATTTTGACCTGATAAGCGAGTCATTCACCCGTCTGCTGAAAGAGAACTACACACTCTATATTCTAAGCGACAGCGACAAACAGTTTGAACGCCTGAAAGCGATTTTCGCCGACCGTGGTGATGAAATTGATTTTATTCCGGTGCAAGGTACACTCCATGAAGGATTTGTTGACCACCAGCAAAAAATCGCCGTGCTCACTGATCACCAGATTTTTGACCGCTTTCACAAATACAATCTGAAAAGCGACCGGGCACGCTCCGGCAAGCTCGCGCTTTCGCTCAAGGAGCTCAGTGCTATCGAGCCGGGTGACTATATCGTGCATGTTGACCATGGAGTCGGGAAATTCGCGGGACTGCTTCGCACAAATGTAAACGGTCGCACTCAGGAGATGATCAAGCTCACATACGCCAACAACGACACTATTTTCGTATCAATCCATGCGCTCCATAAGCTCGCCAAGTATCGCGGCAAGGAGGGTGTGGAACCGAAAATCAACAAACTTGGCAGCGGAGCATGGAATAAGGTCAAGGAGCGCACAAAAGAAAAACTCAAGGATATTGCGCGTGACCTGATAAAACTCTATGCCGCGCGCAAAGAGGAGAAAGGTTTCGGCTTCAGCCCCGACTCATATCTGCAGCAGGAGCTTGAGGCATCATTTATCTACGAAGATACCCCGGACCAGCTCACAACCACTCAGGCCGTGAAGGCTGATATGGAGAGTGACAAACCTATGGATCGCCTTGTATGCGGCGATGTGGGTTTCGGAAAAACAGAGATTGCTATCCGCGCGGCATTCAAGGCTGCAACCGACAGTAAACAGACCGCAGTGCTCGTGCCTACGACAGTACTCGCCTATCAGCACTACAACACTTTCAAAAACCGACTTAAAGATTTTCCGGTAAGGGTAGATTACATATCCCGCGCACGCACTCCCAAACAGGTCAAACAGATTCTTGCCGATCTTGCGGATGGAAAAATCGATATTCTCATCGGCACCCATAAGCTCATAGGCTCTTCGGTAAAATTCAAGGATCTCGGGCTTCTTGTGGTGGATGAGGAGCAGAAATTCGGGGTAGCGGTAAAAGAGAAACTGAAGCAGATGAAAACCAATGTGGACACTCTGACCATGAGTGCCACCCCTATTCCGCGCACACTCCAATTCTCTCTAATGGGCGCGCGCGACCTGTCTGCAATCACCACTCCGCCGGCAAACCGCTATCCGATTGTCACGTCGGTGAATGCTCTTAATGACGATATCATTGCGGAAGCCATCAACTTTGAGCTGTCGCGCAACGGTCAGGTGTTTATCGTGAATCCGCGTATTGAGGGACTGCACGAGCTTGAGGCTATGGTGAAACGTCTTGTTCCTGACGCACGCACTATAATCGGTCACGGACAGATGCCTCCTGAAAAGCTGGAGAAGGCAATCATCGATTTCTCCAACCATGATTATGACATTCTTCTCGCCACAACAATTATCGAGAGCGGCATAGATATGCCTAATGTGAATACCATCATAATCAATAACGCTCAGAATTTCGGACTGAGTGAACTGCACCAGCTGAGAGGTCGCGTGGGAAGAAGCAGCCGCAAGGCATTCTGCTATCTGCTTGTGCCTCCCCATATCCCCCTGTCGCCCACAGCGCGCCGCCGTCTTCAGGCAATCGAAGGATTCAGTGACCTCGGCAGCGGGATACATATCGCCATGCAGGATCTGGATATTCGCGGCGCCGGAAATCTGCTCGGTGCGGAACAGAGCGGCTTCATCGCCGACTTAGGCTATGAAACATATCAGAAAATACTTCAGGAGGCTGTCACGGAACTCAGAACGGAGGAATTTGCCGGAGAACCGACACAGAACCCCGAAGAGGAGCAGGATTTTGTTGCAGACTGCATAATAGAAAGTGACATGGAGCTTCTGCTTCCGTCACGCTATGTGCCTCAGGAGAGTGAGCGAATAACTCTTTATCAGGAACTTGACAGCATAGAGCGTGAACTTGACCTGCAGGCATTCAAAACCCGGCTTATCGACCGCTTCGGCAATATCCCGCCGGAAACAGCAGAACTCCTCAGAATTCCCCGCCTGCGCCGGCTCGCCCGTAAACTGGGTATTGAAAAAGTAGTGCTGAAGCAAGAGAAGATGTATATCTATTTTGTGGATGATTCCAACAAGGCTTACTATCAGTCGCCGATGTTCGGCAGAATTCTGCATTATCTCCAGGACAATCCGCGCCGATGTCAGATAAGAGAGAAAAACGGGAAACGCAGCTTCGCTATCAACGACGTAAAAAAAGTCGAGGACGCTGTTGCAATCCTCGACACCATTCATTCACTGCCGTCAATATAGACCGGATATTATTTTTCTCTCATAAATACATTTATAGGAGTGCCTGAGAAATCCCAGTTGGCACGTATTTTATTCTCAAGGTATCTGCGGTATGGTTCCTTGACCCACTGCGGCAGATTACAGAAGAAAATAAATGTGGGCACCTGCGCGCCTTTGAGCATGGTGATATATTTAATCTTCACATACTTACCCTTGTTTGCAGGCGGCGGATATGCGGCTATAGCCTCCTGCATCACGGTATTGAGCTGTGAGGTGGGCACTGTGCGCTTGCGGTTTTCATAAACCTGCAGCGCGGTTTCAAGCACTTTGAAGATTCTCTGTTTTGTAACCGCCGATGTAAAAATTATCGGGAAATCAACGAAGGGTGCGAATCTCTCACGTATAGCATTTTCAAAATGCTTTATCGCTTCCTGAGATTTGTTCTCTACAAGGTCCCATTTATTGACACATACAACAAGTCCTTTCTTATTTTTCTGAATCAGCGAGAATATATTGCTGTCCTGTCCCTCGATACCACGGGTGGCATCAATCATGAGAATGCAGACATCGCTTGCCTCAATAGCACGTATCGACCGGATAACCGAATAATATTCAATATCCTCGTTGACCTTGGCTTTCTTTCGTATTCCGGCGGTATCTACAAGATAGAAATCGAAACCAAATTTATTGTATCGGGTATAGATACTATCACGCGTTGTACCTGCGATATCAGTAACGATATTACGATCCTCGCCGATGAAAGCATTGATTATAGATGACTTACCGGCATTCGGACGACCCACAATCGCAAACTTGGGAATATCGTCCAACTGCTCGTCGTCCTCCGGCTTTTCGGGCAGCTTTTTCACGACCTCATCGAGAAGGTCTCCTGTTCCGAAGCCGTTCACAGCGCTCACCGGATAAGGCTCACCGAGCCCAAGACTATAAAACTCCGGCACATTATACAGCCAATCGTTTGAATCGACCTTGTTGGCTACAAGTATCACCGGTTTCTTCGACCTACGCAGGATTTCCGCAACCCTGTCATCAAGGTCTGTCACACCGTTCATGGCATCGACCACAAACAGAATTTCATCAGCCTGCTCTATGGCAACCTGAACCTGTTTATTTATCTCTTCTTCAAAG